>DAOUUT010000272.1 GCA_030668025.1 Promethearchaeota archaeon | reverse complement strand
TCCCTCCATTTGAGAAACATGGAATAGATAATCTTAGTGTGGACGATTTAGTCTTCATATGTCTTATTCCATATCTTAAAAAATAGACAAAAAAAGAATATTAATCTTTTCCATTTTCTTCCTTAACGTCAATGAATGTTGCACATTTACCTATTGCAACAACAGAGTCGTCTTCATAAAGTTTTATGGCTCTAACTCCTTTTGCTTTTCTATGAGTTATTCTAATTGAATCCAATGGAAGTCTGATTACTTGTCCTTGTTCTGTGCCAATCAAGATGTCCACTAATTTTCCCATTTTTATTGCAATAACTTTGTCATTTTTTTCAAGATTTAATGAAATATTTTTTACTCCTTTAGCATTTCTCCCTGTTTTTCGATATTCTTTAAGGAAGGTTCTTTGTCCGTAGCCTTTTTCAGTTAGGGTTAGAATTATATTGTCGTCAGTTACTAATAAACTATCGATTACTTCGTCTCCCCCCCTTAGCGAGGCTCCTTTCACACCCATTGAGGTTCTTCCTAACTCTCTTAGCTCTGATTCGTCAAATCTTACGGCATAACCGAGTTTTGTTGCAATAAAAATATCTTGTAGCTCGTTTGAAAGTCTTTTTACGCTAATTAATTCGTCGTCTGGTCTTATTCTATGAGCTCGCACACCTGTTCTCTTGAATTTTGAGAATAACCTTAAAGGGCACTTCTTTATGATGCCCTTTTTGGTGGTCATAATGAGCATTTCGTTAGTGTCAAAGTTATTAATTGGAATCATCGCTGATATGTTTTCACCCGGTTGTAGTGCGACCAAATTTATGATGGGTTTCCCTCTAGCCGTGCGCGTTTGTAACGGAAGTTCAAAACATTTCATGGAATATACTCTACCTTTGGAAGTAAAAATTAAGATCGTGTCGTGAGTGGAGCAAACAAATAAATCGGTTATGAAATCTTCTTCACGAACAGTCATACCTTTTTTTCCGCGTCCGCCTCGCCTTTGAGCGTGGTAATCTTCTACAGAAATTCTTTTTATGTATTGATTTTTAGTGAAGATTACAATTGTTGGCTCTTTTTTAATCAAATCTTTTCTTTTAAGTTCTCTAATATCTTGGGTTTCAATAATCTCAATTCTTGTTTTTCTTTTATTGCCGTACTTTTTGTATAGTTCAGTTAATTCTTGCTTAATTATACCTAAGCGGATTTTTTTATTTTCTAGTATCTTTTCTAATTCTGTGATACTTTTTTTCAAAGATTTTTCTTCGTCAACTAGTTTTTGTTGTTCTAAATTTGTTAATCTCGATAATGGCATACTCAATATCGCTTGAACTTGAATATCACTTAATTTATATGCCATTTTCAATTTATTCTTTGCGTCGTTGGTATCACTAGCGCTTTTAATAATTCTTACAACCTCATCTATATTATTTAAAGCGATTAAGAGACCCTCAACTTTATGAAGCCTACCCTTAGCTTTTTTGAGATGAAATTCCGTTCTTTTATAAATAATTTTAAGGCGGTGCTCGATGTATTCTTCGATTAACTCTTTCAAATTCAGAATCTTAGGTTGTCTTCCTTCGTTTATTAATACTAAATTACTAATGTTAAATGTCGTTTGAAGCCTAGTTCTTTTAAATATGATATTTTTCAGTATAACAGGTTGAGCATTTTTAGATAATTCTATAACAATTCGCATTCCTTTTCTGTCAGATTCGTCTCTTAAATCTCGAACATCTTTAAGTACTCCATCTTTTATAAGTTTTGCTATCGATTCGATTAGGGTAGTTTTATTCACTAAATAAGGAATTTCAGAAATAATTAATCGATTTTTATTTCCTTTTGTTTCGACGTCAACTGTTCCTCTTACAGTTATATTGCCCATTCCTGTTGTGTAAGCATTGTAGATGCCATTAGTATCAATAATGGTTCCTCCTGTTGGAAAGTCTGGTCCTTTTATAATTTCCATAAGTTCCTCAGTAGATATCATAGGATCATCCACTGTTGCAATAATTCCCTGACAAATTTCCGTTAGATTATGAGGTGCCATTGATGTAGCCATCCCTACTGCTATTCCTTTTGTTCCGTTGATTAGCATATTTGGTAGCTTGGCAGGTAAAAAGGCAGGCTCTTTTAAACTATCGTCAAAATTTGGAATAAAATCCACTGTTTCATTATCTATATCTTCGATTAGTTCATTAGATATTTGTGCTAATCGTGCTTCAGTATAACGCATAGCAGCAGGAGGGTCTCCATCGATCGAGCCGAAATTCCCTTGTGGATCGATTAACGGATATCTTAACGAAAAGTCTTGTGCCATACGAACTAATGTATTATACAACGCAGCATCTCCATGAGGATGATACTTCCCCATAGCCTCGCCCACGATCCTCGCGGATTTCACATGTGCGTGATTGAAATAATAATTGTTATCAGCCATAGCATAAATTATTCTACGATGCACGGGTTTTAACCCATCTCTCACATCGGGAATTGCACGCCCAACAACAACGGACATGGCGTAATCTATATAACTACTTTTCATTTCCTCTTTTAATTCGATCTCTATAATATTCTCTGAAGTCATTTTTAATACCAAATCTATTTAATATTTAATTATATTTAGTAAAAAGATAAATTACACATCAAATATCATACATCTATAACATTTGCTTGATCAAAATTGGCTATAATAAATTTCTTACGCGATTTTACTTCTTTACCCATTAGTTTCGTAAAGATCAAATCATTCTCAATGTAATCTTCGTACATCACCTTCTTTAACGTTCGAGTCTCCTTATTCATCGTCGTATCGTAAAGTTCTTCGGGGTTCATCTCCCCTAATCCCTTATACCTCTGAATTTTTACCGTATCTACATTTTTCAGCTTGTATTTTAATTTAATATTTTTTAGTGCCTCTTCTTTTTCTTTATCTGTAAAAACATAATTCTTTGATTTTTTATAAGATACTTTGTAGAGAGGAGGCATAGCCATATATAGGTATCCGCCATCTATTAATGGTCGCATATATCTGAAAAAAAATGTGAGCAGTAATGTCTCAATATGTTTTCCATCGATATCAGAATCGCACATTATGATGGTTTTATGGTACCTTAACTTATTTATATCGATAGCGTGCTCGGTTTCCTCGGGCCCCCCGTTCTCCCCTATTTCTTCAGGCACACCATTCTCACTTTCAGATCCATTTATTTCATTAAATTCCTGAATTCCAACACCTAACGCTTTAATAATCGCCAGAATTTCGTTATTTTGTAATATTTTGTCCATTCGAGCTTTTTCTACATTCAATATTTTTCCTCTAAGAGGTAGTATTGCTTGATAACCCCTATCTCTTCCTTGTTTTGCTGAACCACCTGCAGAATCGCCCTCAACAATAAATATTTCGCATTCTTTTGGATTATCAGAAGAACAATCAGCTAGTTTTCCGGGCATTCTTGCGCTATCCAATACAGATTTTCTACGGATTAACAATCTCGCTTTTTGGGCGGCTTCCCGCGCAATTTTCGCGTTAATCGTTTTCATTACGAGTTTTTTTCCTATTTGGGGGTGTTCTTCTAAGTATTGAGTTAATTTATCTGTAACTATTTGGCTTACAATTTGTCTAACTTCGGGATTACCTAGTTTGATTTTCGTCTGACTCTCAAATTGAGGGTCTGGCAATTTAACAGAAAGTACAGCGGATAAACCCTCTCTGGTATCCGTCCCACTTAGAACGTGTTCTTTGTACTTTTTTTCCATAAAATTTTCAATATATGAATTAAAAGTCCTAGTGAGTGCGGATTTAAACCCTGTAAGATGGACGCCTCCTTCCGCAGTATTAATTGTATTAGCATATGTAAGAATATTTGTTTGGTATGTAGTGTTATACTGCATAGCTAAATCGATGTAGATTAACTCTCCATCTTCGTTTTCAACCGAATCGCTTATAAAAATGATGTCATTATGTAGAGGTTGCTTATCTTTATTCAAATAAGAAATAAATTCTTTAATTCCACCTTCGTAAAAAAATTCTTCTTTCTCGTTTTTAATTTTATTATGTAGCTCAAATCGCGCTTGAGGCGTAAGAAAAGCAAGTTCACGCATCCTATTAGCAATTGTGGAAGCATTATAAATTACTTCGTTTTTATCGAAATCAAATATCTCGTCATCCGGATAAAAAGAGATTTTTGTGTAAGAACTTGTTTCCGTGGTTTTTGTAATTGTTGGCTCTGTAACTTTAACGCCCCGCGAAAATTTTTGTTTATAGAGAAGACCATCTCTACAAATTTCTACTTCTAACCATTCTGCTAAAGCATTAACGACTGAAAGACCAACACCGTGTAACCCTCCGGATATTTTGTAGCTCTTATTATCGAATTTTCCTCCGGAATGTAGATGTTCCATAATAACTTCTAAAGCAGGTTTATTATATTCGGGGTGATTATCAATAGGAATACCGCGTCCGTTATCAAAAACTAACACAGAATTATCTTTGAGAAGAGTTACTTTAACTTCACTTGCAAAACCCCCAATTGCCTCATCTACAGAATTATCCAAAACCTCAAAAACAAGATGATGGAGACCTTTTTTTCCCTGAT
>DAOUUT010000175.1 GCA_030668025.1 Promethearchaeota archaeon | reverse complement strand
CTGATAATATCAATGTGCAACTATCCGTAAGCCAAGTCGCATTCTCTGACGAGCTTAAAAAAGTGACTCAAGGCGTTGATTCTGAATTAATATCAAAATTGAAAGAATCATTAAAAAGTACCCTTGAAAATATTAATGGTCTTACCTCAAAGGTAGAAGAAGATAAAGAAAAGATATACGGTGAGATTACTGAAAACTTCAATAAAGCAATACAAATGGCTGAAGAAAAAATAGAAGGAATCTCTGGTACAACATTTCAATCGCTTGGCAATTTAAAAGATGTTTTTAACGAACAAATTGTCGCGACTTTAGATGATACGCTTGATGATATATTGAATAAACTCGAAAGATCCGAAAAAGTCACTACTGAATTCTGGGAGCAAGCGAAAACCGGGAGATCAATTACAATGAAAGATATTTGGTTCATCCGCTCCCCTGAAGCCGCTAAAGCACACATTAGCGACGAGATTTCAAAAGCAAAAATGAGAATATTACTCGTTGCCCCTCAAATTAGCGATATAGATATTAACGCAATAATGGAGCGCCCTTCAAGGATAAATTTCAGAATAGCTGCAAATATTGACTTCAATAATCCCGAACACGCCGCTGTAATCCAACAGATGGATAAAATGGATAATATTGATTATAGACATCGCACTTTACAAAATTTATGGGGTATAAATCGAGATTACGAAGAAGTAATCGTATGCGTGCTTTCAAAAGCAGAAGTGAGAGGGGAGTCTATAATTGAGATTGCTGGAATAGGAAGTATTATAGAAGAACATATCAAAATTTTTGTACCCATTCTTGAAGAAGCCTGGATGGGTGCAAGAAAAGAAGTTATGCATGCTATTAAGTCATCAATTATACAAGACGCTCCACCACTGAAATTAACTCAACAACCCGTTAAGATCACTGAAGAACCACAAAAGGAACACGTAAAATTAAAACCAATAGTTCAGGTACCAAAAGTAATTGCTCCACCTGAAAAAGAGCTGCCTATTTCAACAACAACGCCATCGGGGGAAAAATCTATGTTGACTAAACAATTTGACTTAATCTTTGATAATGTTGACGATATGATGGGTATTGAACTCTCTTCGGCTCTTGAAAAGTTTCAAAGCGAATACATTAAAGAAACTGGATATAACAGCGTATTAAAGAACATTCATAATACCAGCACAACTCTAAGGAATAAAACATATGTACTTAGTCAACCGGAGAAAGAAGACCTCAGAATGAAAATGAATTTTTGGCGCCAAAAATTAAATCTCTAATTAATTTTTTAAAACCTTTTTATATTATTTCATATCAAATAAAATACTTCTTTTTAATGTAGAAAAGTTCGCAATATTAACAGCAGAGAGTAGTTTTATTATTTAATCTCATCTACGCTATGATCGCGTATAATTAGAAAAGCACTTTAAAAAACGTAATAGAATGTTCAATAAAACATATCTATGATAATTAATCAGAATTTTTGAGATGAAATAATTGGCTGTAATTATATAGCCACTACAATATTCTTCTAAGATATCATTTTAGTAATTTAATAAGAAAGATATTTTGTCATAATATCTTTAATAATCTAATACTTCGAAAAAGGTTTATATAGAGACTTTAAATAACTTCTTATATATAAAAAAATATTTGAATAAATTTACTACAAAATTTAATAAAAAAGAAAGTGATTTTAAATGGTTATTGAAACTAATATTACCAAGATGCTTGGAATCAAACATCCAATTATTAGTGCGCCAATGGGTCCGTTTTACACAACAAAACTAACAGTAGCGGTGTCTGAGGCGGGTGGGTTAGGTGTATTAAGCCATGTTACTTTGCATGGAATTGTAACTTTAAATGAAATGAAGAAAAGCATGGAATATGTCGTTGAGCACACTGATAAGCCTTTTGGTTTTAACATCAGAACAGCCCGATTACAACCTGATGCTATAAAACTTTGTAGGCAATTACCAAAATTTATTATGGATAATCAGAGAATAAGAGAGCAATGCGTTTATTTGCTTACGAGTGCTGGATCGCCTAAACTGATTTATAACAAACATTTCGAAAAGTTGAAAGAATCTGGTTCAAAGATTAAGCATTTCCATGTTGCTCCTTCGATAAATTTAGCTAAAAAATTAGTGGATAGTGGAGTTGATGGACTTGTTGCAACTGGAATCGAAGGTGGAGGTCACCAATCTTACGAAAAGATAACCACGTTAGTACTCTTACAAGAAATAAGAGAAAAGCTACCGGAAGTTCCTGTAATTGCTTGTGGAGGCTATGCTACGGGTAAGGGGTTAGCTTCTGCCCTATCTATGGGCTCTGGTGCTATTGCGATGGGTTCAAGGTTTATCGCATCAAAAGAATGTGAATTCCATGATAATTACAAACAAATTGTAGTTAGTTCTAGTACATCTGATACGGAACTAAAAACCGGGATTTTTGGTCCTGCAAGAGTGTGGAAGAACAAAGGTGCTGAAACACATGGTTTAATTGAAAGTAAAGAGGAAAAACAAGCTGGAGAAGTATCAGCTACCAAAGTTCAAAAAGAACTAGCTGAACTAGAAATGACCTATAAAGGAAATGTTCAGGAGGGCATTGTTTATTTAGGACAAAGTATCGGACTGATTGATAGCGTGAAAACTGTAAAGGAGATAATTAATACTACCATAAATGAAGCAGAAAGAATTTTAAAAAATCCTTTTAATATAATATAACCATCTTATTTTTTATTTTTAAATTAATTTAAAGATGAATTAAACTAGGAATAATATACTTCTTATTCAATTTTTCATTATTTATTCTATGGTACAAGACTTAATCACCATTGAAACTGGGAAGATAAACGAGTATTTATATCATATAGATGTAAAAGCTTACGGAACGCCCCGAATGCTTTCAATTTTCGTCGGGCAATTTGACAATGGTTCTGTTTTAATCGATTGCGGGTCGTCATTAGATACGAAGAAATTAATTAGATTTTTAAAAAAGCTGAAAATCGACTTATCTTCGTTTAAATACCTCACAACAACTCATCACCATTTTGACCATAACGGTGGGCTATGGCAGCTTTACGAGGCTTTAAAAGATTACAACCCCGAAGTTAAAATCCTTACAAACCAAAAAACTAAAGAATTACTTAACAATTACGAAGAGCATTTGGCTCGCGGAAAGCGAACTTATGGTAATTTAATAGGTTCGATGAATCCTGTTGAGGAAAGCGCGTTTCAAATAATAGAACCTAGCTCAAACTTCAATTCAGAAGCAAATGGGCTCGATTTTATCGATTCTTTTACGATTAATGGTTCAGAAGTTAAATTGGGTATTTTAAAAACTCCAGGACACACTCCAGACCACCAATGTCCTATATTTGTTAAAGATAATTCAATTGACTTTATTCAACTTGGAGAAAGCGTAGGGACAATATACCACACTTCAGAATTAATAACCATGCCAACATCCATGCCTACTTATTATAATCACGACGAATACATGGCAACTTTAAGAAACCTTAAGAACTTATCACCCACCAAAGCTGGTTTTGGCCATTTTGGAGTCATCAATGGTAAAGAAAACGTTCGGAAAATGCTATTAGAGCACGAAGCTTTCATGAAGGAGTTTAGAGAAGCGATTATTAAATTTTATAGTGAAAAACCAGAAACAAGATATGTGCTCGAGCAAACCATGCCTATGTTAATCCCAAGAACGGATCTATCAATTGAGGATAATCCCGTCTTTAACGGTATTGCGTTAGGCATAGTATACGGTATGATGATGGATCTAGGATATCGCAATGAATAATTTTATTGTTTTTCAAAAAATTCTAATTTGTAATAAACATAACATCTTATAATGGAAGAAAGAAATTTCGAAAATTTTGATGTATGCGTTGTTGGTGCAAGTATTGCGGGCAATTACATAGCTTATTTATTGTCTAAATCAAACATGAAAATTGTTGTCATAGAGGAACACAAAGATATTGGCTTACCGTTTCAATGTGCTGGGATCATTTCTCAAAAATTAAGTCAATTAATAAAGCTTCCTGAAGAGATCGTATTGAATCGAGTTAAGACGGCAAAAATCATTAATCCCTCGGGAAATTTCATTAAACTTTCTGGAAACGAACACCCCTATGTAATCGATAGAATTGCTCTAGATCGCTTATACTACGGTAAAAATAAAAATGCTACTAATATCACTTACTATCTTGGTGAAAGGTTTATGTCTCTTAAATACAGCGTAGAAAATGGCCAAAAATGCGTGTTAATTGAAACATCTAAAAGATTGGTAAAAGCTAAGATGCTAATCGGGTGCGACGGCCCGTTAACTTCGGTAGGAAAACACTTGAAAGTGAAGAATAAGCTTCTTTATGCCGCTCAAATTAGAGTTAAAGGCAATTTTGACGAAAACGAAGCAGTTATGTACTTCCACCCTCTATGGAAACAATTATTTGGCTGGATTGTACCAGAGGGTAATAATATTTACCGAATCGGTATAGCTTCTTCTAAAAACATAAAAGATTGTTTCCATATTTATCTAAAGAAGCTAGGCATAGATATCAACAATAAGATAGATCAGCAAGGAGGGATTATCCCGTACGGAATTATGAATAAAAGCTCTTTTAAGAACGTTTTATTGTTAGGTGACGCAGCGGGGCAAGTTAAAGCTACAACAGGAGGAGGTATTGTCATGTTATTGACTGCTGCGAAGCACGCTTCAAATTGCGTTAAACTTAGTTTCAAACAGAATAATTTTTCAAAAAGATTTATTAAAAAACATTATGAAAAGCCTTGTTTGAGAACAATCGGTAAAGAATTAAAGCTTCATTACGTTATAAGGCTTATTTTAGAAAGGCTAACAAACAAAGATTTCGAAATCTTCTTTAAAATAGTAAAAGATAATAAAATTGAGCATATTATTACGCTCTATGGAGATATGGATTTCCCAAAAGATTTAATATTCAAACTATTAAAAAACCCCTTAATTTTTACTTTTTTGGTTAAATTTTCGTTAAAAAATCCTTATCTTTTAATCAAATTATTAAAGAAATTTATACTTTAAAAATTATAAAAGTTTTTCTATGAATGTTATGAGGAATATAGTCCTGAGATTAAGTAAGGATTAAAAAACCCTCCTAATTAAAAAATCATATTTTTTATTATTGTAGAGAAAGAGTTTTTGCTGCCTAAAATATAGAAGGACTTGGGATAAATGTTGATGTAACAAAATTATCCGTAATTAAAATGTTACAATCACTAATATAGATTCTGATTTTTTGTCAATAAAAAATGAAATACTATATAAAACAATTAAAAAAGAAAAATATAATTATATTAAGATACTATTTTATTTAATCAAATTAAGGTAACACTGATTTTTATGAGATTAAAAAAAAAATTCAACAAAAATGTATTAACGATACTAATATTTGGTGCACTCTTTTTATCGTTTTTATCAATATTTGAGTTAGACCAGGATTATGTTGTTCCTCAAAATGAGGAAGCGGAGAATGACCCTTTTCCAAAAAGTTCAGGCTTTTGGGAACTATCTTCTATTAATATACATAATAACTGGGCTGAGACCAAGGCCAATAATGATTGGTGTAATGGTGCTGGAACTTGGGATGACCCGTATGTTATAGAAAATGTGACCATAGATGGACAAGGGAGTGGTTATGGAATATCTGTAGCAGATTCGAGCGAATATTTCATAATTAGAAACTGTACCCTTACAAATTCAACAGCAAGTAATGTGGGTACTGGAATCGTTCTTAGCAATGTCATCAATGGATTTTTAATTGAAAATAATTGCTCACTTAATGCAAGAGGAATCTCTATACATGAGAGTAATAATATTACGATTTCAGGAAATTTAATTTCAGATAATCCCTCTGTGGGTTTGTTTACAGATACATACCCAAATCATAATATTACGATTATTGGAAATGATATTTTTAGAAACAATTATGGGATTTGGCTTGCTGAAACATATGATACTATCATTGAAAACAATAACATTCTATATAACACTGCTGATGGGATTCACTTGTGTAGATCAAACAATACAAAAATAATTGGTAATAATTGCTCTTTTAGTGATGATTATGGAATCCAAGTAGACGCGATTTCACATGGTACGCAAATAATAGATAATGATTGCTCAAATAATTATTATTCGGGGATTTACTTGTTAGGGAGCGAAAACTGTTCTATTATTGGTAATAGCTTAAATAAAAATGGACTTGCTAAGACAGGGCTTGTTCACTCAGGTCTAAACATAAACAGCGGTATGGGGTATAATATCATCTATAACACATGTAACGATAATTATTTCTCGGGGATTAGAATAGTTAATGGTAATGAAAACAACGCTATGAATAACACCTGTACAGGGAACGGTTATGATGGAATTTACATTATAGGGGATCTAAATAATATTTCTAAAAATGTATTTAATAACAATGAAGAAGTCGGAATTTGTATCTCTTCAGGTGTGAATAATTCTGTGACTTGGAATACCATTCTTGGTAATTCAGATTGTATCTGGGATTATGGAAATGGAACCATAATTAACAATAATATTAATGATTGTGATGAAACCGAAGAAACACCAGATGATGATGATGATTCTAACCTCGAGATCCCGGGGTATGAACTTATAGCTATGATTAGTCTAATTGGGATTTTTTCATTATTCCTTACAAGACAACTTACCAGAAAAACGAAAATTTCGCTAAACTAATTCTTTTATTTTTTTTTTTTATAATATTTTGATTTCAAAAATGAATGCGGTCTCCCGCCGTGGTGCCTTCCTCATACCCTGGAAAATCTATTAATGATCTGAACGACGACCGTTTATTTATACGGGAAAATTAACGCTTGATTTTTGATTAGAAATTATTCTAAGTATTAATAAAAAAACTGACAAATTATCCAAGTTTGCATTAAAAAATCCTAATATTTTTATCAAATTATTGAAGATATTAACTAAGTTTAAAGGAGAATTATTATGAATAGTAGAGATAGAATACGTAAAGTTTTAAATTTTGAAGAACCTGATAGAGTACCTTCTTTTGAGATGTCAATCGATAATTTCAAAATATGTGAAAATTTTAACGAGGGATATGTATTCCAAGGAATAGTAAAAAGTTTTAATGATACTTACGATTTATGTCAAGGAGATAAAGACGCTTTAACTAAAACTATCCTTATGGCTACGGAAACGAGATCGTATATGAAAACTACTATGAACAAGCATGTGAATTTGTATAAAAAGCTTGGAATCAACCTAGCAATTTTCCCACTTACAGGCTATGTTCTTTTCCCTATAAGCTGTGATAGAACGAGTTTTACTGACGAGCATGGAAGAGTTTTCGATGTAAGAAAAAACCCTTCAGATGGTATGGATATGGCATATTATAGGGGTGGCGCATTTAAAAGTTTTGAAGAATTTGAATCGTTTCCACCTTTAGAAGTTAACACTCCCCGAAGAGAAAAATATTTTAAAGCAATGAGAAAAACAGAAAAAGAGTCTCAAGGAAAAATCGCCATTATTCCTGCTGTATGGGGTTTATTTGAACCTACTTGGCAAGTTTTTGGGTTTTCAACTTTTAGTAGACTATTAACCGATCCAAAAAAGATCAAGGTTGTTTTTGATAGATTTGGTAAATTTCTCGTAGATTTAGTTAAAACTTTTATCGAATGGGGAGAAACCGATGCAATAATGATTATGGATGATTATGGATATAAATCGGGTTTGTTGATGAGTCCTAAAAACTATAGAACTTACGTACTTCCTTGGTTAGAAGAAAGTTG
>DAOUUT010000171.1 GCA_030668025.1 Promethearchaeota archaeon | reverse complement strand
GTATGGATAAGAAAAGGTGATTTGGTAGTAATATCTCCATGGGATTGGGAAACGAAAGTAGAAGGTAAGTTGGGTAAGTGTGAAATTACTTGGCGATATACTAATGCTGAAATTTCTTGGCTTGAGCGAAACAGAAGAATTCCAGAAATATTAGATATAAATAATATTCCATTTTAAAAAATTAAATTATCTTTATTTGTTCATATCAAGCAGAATTTTAAGCTTATTTTTAAAATCTCTTTAAAAAGCAAAATTTTTTAATTTAGAATTTCCTTTAGATCATAAACTTCTTTTCTAAGAAATTGTTATTTAAACATCTTAAATAAGGATAATTCAAATAAGGAAAAAGTGAAAAAACATGGCGGATCAAGAGGATATAGTAAAAGAGAATGAAAAGAAAGGAACAGATTTAGAAGATAACTTAATTATTATCGAGAAAAAAGAAGATCAAGAACCTCCTACTACTCTCTTTGCTGTAAGGACAACAATTAATCAAGAAAGCAATATATTAAGACAAATTTTCTACAGATTTAAAATCTTAGATGGTGTTCCTGACATTAGAGCAATGCTCGTATCCCCTTTATTACCCGGCTATGTGTTCTTTGAAGCGCCCCAGAAGAGGGCGGTCCAAATTGCAGTACAAGGTATACCTCACATAAAAGGAAGGATCGTTCAAAATATTGAATTAGTCGAGTTAAAACACGTACTACTCCCAAGGAGCGTTACCGAATATTTAGAATCGGGCGATACAGTTGAAATTATAAGCGGCGTATTTGAAGGCTCCAGAGCGATTGTAATGCGTATGCCACACGATACATCAAGCAGTGAGGAAGTGGTAGTGCGCCTTCTACAAGAAGAAACACCTATAACAATTAAAATTCATGGAGACTATCTTAAACTTGTTGGAAAGAAAAAGCGCGTAGAAGAACCCATCCCTGAAATAAAGATTAGCGAAGAAGAATTAACTTCGGACTTAGATAAAGCCATAAGTTTTGACGACGATTATGATGAGTACGAAGAAGAATCAACTGAAGGGACTAAGGCAAAAAAAGCCGAAGAATATCGTGAAGAAGAAGAAGAATTCGAAGACGACGACGAATGGGCTAAATTTGATGGGTTCTAAATTTTTTCATTTCTCGAAATATAAATTAAAACCTTAATTTGGACTATAACAAATTAGCTAAACTAACATTTTCGTCAAATTAAATTTTTGATTAAAATGTGTAATTCTATTGCGTTAATCTTATAAGAACGAACTATACAAGAATTTTTAAACTTAAACTTTTATTAGAGAAGTATAAAATCTCTATTATTTAGTAAAATAAATATTTTTTTTGAACTTGCATGATAAAAAATATCTTCATTATGAAATCTACAGGGGAACTAATTTTTTATAAAACATATGAAGATACTTTTAACATTAAACTAACAAGTACCTTTTTAAGTGCGATTTTTTCTTTTGTTAAACAAACTCTAAGAACTAAGGAGCTGTCTGAAATAGAGGTCGGACCGTTTAGATTTATATTTGAGGTTGAAAAAGCCGACTCAAGTGAATTAATGTTCGCCCTATTTAGCGATAGAACCGATAACCTCGTTGAATTAAGGAATCAATTGAGAGAAATTAAAAGCGAATTCCTAAACGAGTTTGATTTGCAGCTGCTTACTGAGGATTTTGATGGCGAAGTTTCAGAATACCAAAACTTTGAAAAAAATGTTGATGATATCATCGAAAGCAAAAAGCTAGTTTCAGAAGAAATTCAAAAGGAATTAATTGAAGTTTTTAAAGAACTCCATACTTTCTCTTCTTTCGTCATATCTTCGGCATTACTAACTCAAACAGGAAGAGTAATAGTTTCTTACCTTAATTCTAACGTCTTATCTGAAATTATAAGGCTATTAGAAAGCCGATTTATTATCGGAAATTCTAGAATACACGAATTAATTTCTCTCGAAGATTACGGGATTTTATCTTTAGTTGGGATTGATAATTTTATTACCGTTATTCAATTCAAGAAGAACTGCCCTTTTGAAACCGCGTTAATAATTTCTAAGAAATTTTCTAACAGATTAAAAAAAATAATAATGTAAAAGCATCGAATATGCTTTGAATTTATTCGAATGGTAATTTTCCAATCATTTTATTATTAATTTTGGAAATAGGAAGATAAAAATTATCAACCATTTTTCTATAAATGAACCCTAAAATTACAATTTTTACTAAATAAATTAAAAAGTTAAATCACCTTTTTTATAGTAGAATATATTTAATATGAATCTATAAAATTGTCAAAAAGTGGTAGTAAAAATTATGGAAAATGAAAAGAAAACCAAATTTATGGACCAAGCCATTAGTGACGAGATTCTTGAGAAGTTAAGCCTTAAGAATCGATATTCTTTCTTGAATACTAATTTAATGACTGTCTTAGACCCAAAGCATATGAACTTCCTTAGGAGCGCTGAAAAGTTTTGTGTTCGCTATGAAAAAAAGAATAACATCACTCATGCCCCAGATGAAGAATTTTATCATTGGATCCCCGATTTTGGAAAAGAAGGGTTAATTTCACGTGCTCATCCTTACGAAGAAATTGACTTAAATTTTCCAGAACACGGATTAAACATAGAATTAATGAGATGTTTAGCATTAAGTTTCTTTGACCCTCAGTTTTCTATGGCAGGGGGTGCTACAATATTAGCTATTAATCCAGTCTATTTTCATCACGAAAATATACCTGTTAGATTAGAAGTCTTAAAGAAATTCGTCACCGGTGAAACTCCTGGAGCGATTTTAATCACAGAACCTGAGCGAGGCTCGGATGCAGTACACATGTTGACCACATGCGACGAGCAAGAAGATGGGTCTTTCCTTCTTAACGGACAAAAAATTTATAACACGAACGCTCCTAAAGCGGGATACGTTGTTGCTTACGCGACTGCAGAGAAAAACAACGGGAACACAATGGCTCAGTTTTTAATCGATACCTCGTGGGACGGTTGGAGTTGCGATCGCGTTATGATCCCTTGGGTCCCAAAAGTGTGGATTGGTCACGAATACCTTACAGACCTTAAAGTGCCTAAAGATTATATTTTAGGAGGAGTGGGAAAAGGACGCGAGCACTTATTTGAAGGGTTAGTACCAGAAAGAATAGGGATTGCACTCGATGCTACATCGCAATCTTGGAACGCAATAGCTCATGCAGCCATATATGTTAACAATAGAAAGCAGTTCGATCAAATGATTTTGAAATTCCAAGGCGTAGGATTTCTCTTAACTGATTTATGGGCAAGACTGTCAAACGTTACCCAAGGGTTGTTGAGGTTTTGTGAAAAATACGACGAGAAGGTTGAGCAGTTTGGAGGAGAACTTCCAAAAAATCTCGCTCAAGCTATAGTTGCCGGGGCAAGTCAATACAAATACCACACATGCGCTCTTTCGAAAGAGATTTGCTACGAAGCCGCGAACCTAATGGGCGGGGCTGGACTATGTGATAACACCCTTATGCACGACCTATTAAACATCTCCAGAATTCAAGAGATCGTAGGTGGTAGCCGGCAGATTCAACAATACATCCTTAGCATGGCTTTGCGTCAAACCTACAAGATGGCAGGCATATAGGACATTCAATTGTTTATGTTTTCTTATAATTTTTTTTTTTTTTGATTTGATTTTGATAGAGAAATAGATAAAATATTTATTTATATTTTTTATAGAAATGCTCCAAGTAAAAGATTTACTTAATATTTCTAAGCGTATATAATAATAATAAAACATTTTAGAAGATTTAGTATTATAAATTCTTTTAGATTTACGGATTTTACGTAAAGGATATTTTAATGTTAAAAAAATCCAAAAAAAAAATACATTGTTTTGGTAATATTCTTTTAGTAGAAAAATTTGATTTTCTTCAATAGTATAAAAAAATCTTGATAAATTCATGCGTCTAAAGAAAAGTTATTTTCTGATAATAAGTATTCTTGGGTTAATTGCTATCTTTAGCTCAACCATGTCAAAGAGTCCAATTTTACCGCTTTTTGCGATGTCTTTAATAGATTCCCCCCATGAAGTCCAATTCATCGGGTACGTTATCGCAGCATCTACTATCCCCGGAATAATTGTAAGTGCGTTTGCTGGTAGACTCTCTGATATGTATGGTCGAGAAAAACTTGTTTTGTTATCAATTATAATTTTTGCTTCAGCACCTTTTTTTTATCTATTTGCGACTAACATTTGGATCTTAATGATAGTTCGATTTTATCACGGCTTTTCCACTGCAATATTTGTTCCTGTCGCCACGAGTGCAATAGCGGAATTATATCCAAAACAAAAAGGAGAGAAAATTTCACTATTTTCTTCAATAACGCTCATCGGTCGGTTTTTCGCACCCATAACCGGTGGTTTTATCCTTTACGTCACAAATTATTATTATTATGGAGTGTATCTCGTATGTGGTTTCTCAGGAATTACTGCATTTTTCTTTGCAATGTTTTATTACAAAACTCGCAAATCTCGTGATACTCAAGCTGACATTTCAAAAAGAGAGTTATTTACAATAAAAGAATTTCTAAGGGGTCTAAAAGATGTTATTAGTCATAAAAAGATCATGATAATTAGCATTATTCAAGCCAGTCAATATTTTGCTTATGGAATTATTGAAGCTTATTTTATTCTTTATATTAATTTTCTTAATTACGAAGTTTGGTTAATTGGGTTAATGCCCGCTATTCTTACATTTACGCTAATTGTAGCCAAACCTTTTATGGGGCATTTATCAGACAAAATTGGACGAAACTATGTCATCCTTGGTGGACTCCTTTTAGGAGGTTTTGTAACCTTGTTTATACCACATACTGTGAATTTAATTTTGTTATTCGTTATTTTTATAAGTTTTGGTATAGGAATGGCAAGTGTCACCTCTTCTACACCAGCGTATATCACGGATCTTTTAGAAAAAGAAAACTATGGTTCGGCAATTGGGGTTCTAAGTACTATCATGGACATCGGTCAAACAATTGGTCCAATTATAAGCGGTTATATTTTGATGTTCTTTTCGTATCAAGGAATTTTTCTATTGACCGGATTTACCCTTTTATTCGCAGCACTTCTATTTTTTGTATCATTTTTTTTGTTAAAAAAAAAAGAGCACCTAAACGAGCTTATTTTTAAATAAAAGAAAAGAAAAAAGAAGTTACATATTAAATTATTTATCTAGTTTATGAATTTTACGAAACAGACATCTTGTAAAGTTGTCTTAGCGACATCGACATTATATACTGCTGGATTTGTCTCGAACCGCCAACGATTTCTTGGATCCTCGAAATGTTGAGGTAATCATGCATTAGGGTATTATCACACAGGCCTGCGCCGCCCATGTTATTCGCGCATTCGTAACACACCTTTTTCGCGAGTTTAGCAGCGTGATACTTGAACTGACTTGCTGAGGCGACCATTGCTTGAGAAATATTTTTTGGAATATTTCCTTGAAATTTCTCATATTTTTCGTCATACGATTCACAGAATTTCAGAAGCCCTAGCGTGACGTTAGTGGTTCTAGCCCACAAGTCTGCAAGTAAAAATCCCACACCTTGGAACCTTAAGATCATTTGATCGAACTGCTTTCTGTTGTTAGCGTATATTATAGCATGTGCTAACGCACCCCAACATTCACTAAGACCCATAATTGCTATAGATATTCTTTCAGGTACTAAACCCTCGAACAAGTGTTCTCGCCCCTTTCCTACTCCGCCCAACACATAATCCTTAGGGACTTTTAGATTTGTGAAAGTTTCTTTTCCGAGATGAAGCTTAGGTATCCATGGGATATTAACCCGTTCAATATGAACACCATCCCAATTGGAGTCTATTAAGAATTGAGCCATCATGTTCCCATTGTTCTTCTCTGCAGTTGCGTAAGCTACTAACCACTTAGATTTAGGCGCGTTAGTATTATAAATCTTAATTCCATTGAGTAGAAACGAACCATCGTCTTGTTCGTCGCAAGTTGTTAATTGATGTACAGCATCGGAACCACGCTGAGGTTCAGTGATAAGAATAGCTCCAGGAGATTTTCCAGTAATTAAATCTTTAAGTGCTTCTAGCCTTACTGGGACATTTTCGTGGTGTTCGTAAATAGGATTGACAGCTAATACTGTACCTCCACCTCCCATCGCAAATTGGGGATCAAAAAAATCGATTGCTAAATTTCTCAAAAAATCAGCAGCTAAACCCCAATCGTCGTAATGAACATCGCACATATCGAACGTGTGCTGACGGGTTATATAACCCTTTTCTCCAAAAGCGGGGACCCAATCGTAAATATCTTCGTCAGGACCGTGCGTAATTTCGTTTTTTTTTTCGAAGCGTATGCAAAATCGTTGGACTTCTTTAAAGAATTTGAATTCTTTTGTTGAAAGTATAGCCGTTAAATTATTGTTCAAGAAAGAATATCGATTCTTAAGGCTAAATTTCTCAAGAATATCGTCGTCAATTGCTTGCACTTCAAATTTTTTACCTGGCATTTTAATATCGCGACCTTTTTTAGATTTTTAATTTTATCATTCTATTTAATATAAAAAGGAGAATACAATGTTCTTTTTTAATTTTTTTTTTAAATAGTTGTTTATGTAAAGGTTCAAAATTAAATTAGGGTAAAAATAGCAGAATTGAGCAGAAAAATAATTAAAAAAATTATTAATTTAAATAAAATAACGAAATTTGATTATTTTTTGAAGTAGTTATTACTCTTCTTCTTCTTCTTCATCTTCTCCCATTAAGGATTCGATTTTTTCTTCTAATTCTCCGATTTTTAGATTAAGTTTCTCGATTTTCTTGTAGTTTTCGCATCTATCGCAACCATCGTCTTCTTTACATAGGTCCAAAGTGTCACAAACCTCTTCGAGCACATCCATTTCGTCTTTTAATTTTTCGACTTGGTCTTGAAGTTCATCAATACTCATATTTCACACTTTTTAGAATTTTATTATAAAATATTATATTTTTAATAATTTATTTATTTTTTCTATTTATAGTTATTTATAGATGTAGGAATGTTGTAATAAAAAAGAAAAATGGAAGTTTTTAAAACTATTTATTAAGGCTTTAGTTTATTCATTTGGTTTTCAATTTCCTTGTTCAATGAATCAATTTCTTTATCTAATTTTTTCAATTCTACGGAAATTTTTTCAAATCTAGTCTCTTGGTCGTTTAGCTTTTTAACGTACCGTTCTTTTAACGAGACAGATTGGCTATCATCCCCTAAAACAGAAATATTTTCTCTAAGCCTTGATTGTTCGTCCGTCATTAGGTCTCTCTCCTGGTCCAAATTTTCTCTTTTGTTTTTTTTATCGTTTAATGTTTGTATAAATTCTGCGATTTCTTTTAGTTTAACTTCGAGCTTTTCGTCGATAAACTTATGTTTGATATAAAATCCTACTCTCTTTAAAATATCGTCTTTAGACCAATTCCAGAGGTAATTACTTGAATAATCTTCGCGTTGTTCTTTTAATTTGAAATTGATTGCATCTTTAGGTTTCAATTTTAGTTTAAAACGCCAATAATTTGGGGTCTCTTCTGGGTCGTTAGGTTTTTCTACAAATTTATAACCATGAGTTTTGGGGTGGTCGAGGTAAAGTTCCTTCTCTTCATTTGTTTTGTTTTTAATTTTATAGGTGGTTATTTGGTTAGTGTAATAATATTCGTAGGAATATCCACTACCAAAGGTAACTTTGTGTACGCTCAGACTTTCGGATTTTTGTTCGTGAGTAATTACTACGGCTTGCTCTACGGCATAATTCAACAACCGCGTATCTTCTTTATTTAGAAAAGGAACAATAGCCTCTCCTGCCAGATTATCGTCGTATATTATAGTGACTGGACCTCTTTCCAGCGTTAGATTTGTATTATTGGTGATCTCAAGACAAGCGTTCGGGTTTCTATCGTATTCGTTTTTATTGTATAACAAAACTCGTCTTGCTT
>DAOUUT010000157.1 GCA_030668025.1 Promethearchaeota archaeon | reverse complement strand
TCTTTTTTCGTTATATAAGTAATTGAGGGCGTCAAAAACGGCAACAAAAGCTCCTGTGATCGAGGCGCATCTTGTACCGCCATCGGCTTGTATGACGTCGCAATCAATTCTAATCGTACGTTCGCCAATTTTGTCGTAATTAAATGCAGCCCTCATACTCCTCCCTATTAAACGCTGTATTTCGTGAGTTCTACCCTTTACTTTTCTTTCTCTTTCTCTTGAGTTTCTATTTTGAGTTGCTCTTGGCAACATATTATATTCTGCGGTTATCCAACCAGTTCCAGTATCTGCCAAAAATCTCGGAACATTTTCCAGAACGGAGGCAGTAACGATTACTTTTGTGTTTCCTTGAGTGATTAACACGGAACCTTCAGGGTACTTTAAAAAGTTCCGTTCGATTGTTGTTTTCCTTATTTCATCAAAAGCTCTTTCGTCAAGTCTTACATTTCCAAGCATTTAGATAAAACCAAATTTTTCTCAATTGTATTATTTGATAAATAAAATGAGTTTAAAAATAACTCTATATATTAAATGAAAAAAAAAATGATTAAAATACTTTTAGAAAAGCAAAGAGAAATAAACGATATGTGTTTTTATACGATTTTTATTTAAGAGGGTACGTTCCTAAGATTTTTTGCCAAATTACGCTTGATTTCATTTGCTCGAGCGCTTTTTGCGCCCTAGGATCGTTTTTGTCGGCTTCAAAATCCATAAAAAAGATATATTCCCACCTTCCTTTCTTTCTTGGTCTAGACTCGATTTTTGACAAATTGATCTCGGCATCTGAAAAATTTTTTAAAACCAAATATAGAGCTCCTGGTATGTGTTTAGTTACAAACACGATTGAGGTTTTCATTTTTTCAGCTTTTGATGGATTTTCTAATTTAGAAATAATTAAAAATCTTGTAAAGTTAGAGGTGTCATCTTCTATATTCGAATTCAGAACTTTCAAATCGTATATACTCGCAGCTAATTCAGTGCCAATTGCTGCATAAGATTTATCTGCTAAATCTTTAATTCTTCGCATAGCTTCTGCAGTTGAGCTAATATCCATTAAATACGCGTTTGGTAAATTGCTTTTTAGCCACGATTTGGCTTGAGCAAATGCTTGGGGGTGTGAAAAAACATTTTTTATAAGAGAAATTTCTGATTCTTTTAAGCCTATTAAATTCTGAACGACTCTCAACTCGATTTCTCCGTAAATAAATAGTTCCTTTTCAATAAATAAATCGAGCGTCTCTCGCACGGTTCCATAAAGGCTATTTTCAATCGGGACAATCCCGTAATCTAATATTTCTTTTTCGACATTATCAAAGATTTCTGAAGTTGAGTTGCATGGAATGAATTGCGTTCCAGCTTTAGCAAAAGACTCAAGGGCTGCTTGGTGCGTGAAAGTGCCCATTGGGCCTAAATATCCGACTTTAGTAACTGTGTCTTGAATAACCTTACTTGCACTAATAATTTCTTTCCAAATAGCTTCCATACTTTCTTTTTCGAATACTATTGATTTATTTTTGATTCTCTCGATTATTTCCATTTCCCTTTTGGGTTGAACTATTTCTAAATTCAGATTTTTCTTTTTGTTTCCAATTTTAATTACGATGTTTCCTCTTTTATTCAACAGATCAACGATTTGATCGTCAATTTCGTTAATTCTTTTTCTATTCTCTTCTAAATCTTCTTTATAATTCTGTTCTTTACTCAAATTAATCACACTATAATAATAATTATGAATTACGTAATTACAAAATAAATAATTACAAAAGTTTTTGCAAATTTAATTCTAATCCGGCAACAGGGAACTCCAGTTTAAAGTTTAACAATACTTCGGGATGGATTTCTCCAATTTCTCCAACTTTATCACCATTTACATAGATATCCCCATAACGACCGCTAATATAGCTAGGGTTCTTCCCGGCTTTAATCTCGTATTTATCATAAAGCCCAAGAGCAGTCATTATGAAATCTAAAGTCGACCTTATTTCTGTAAAATCAGCGTCTTCGTGGTACGATGTCGCTGAAAGGTGAATTTCTCTTTTTGCGCCGGTTTCTTCTTCTTTCGAAAGTAAAAGGACATCTCCAACTTCAAAAATTCTAATTGGTTTCTCTTCGGATCTGTTAAATCGTATCGTCTCCATTAATTTAGGTAGTATTGAAGTCCGCGTGGTATCGTATTCTTTTGATACAGGGTTAGCAATTTGAATTAATTTAGATTCATCCATTTCTTTTTTCATATAATCAAATTGTTTTTCAGAATTTGATAAAATGAAATTAAGAACTTCTAAATATCCTGCTCCGACCATAATTCGTCTTATTTTATTAGAGAACGATTGAATGGGGTGATATTCTCCCACGCATCCTTCTCGAATAGTTTTTGGTAAATTAAAATAACCATAACCGATCGCAACTTCTTCAGTAAAATCAACTGGATGCATTATGTCACCTCGAAAGGCAGGAACGTAAATATCTAAATATCCCTTTTGCTTGGATTTTTTAGCCTCCATCCTACTTTTTTGAAAACATTTAATCATTTCAGTAGCAGATAAATTCAGACCAATGTAATCGTTAATATAGTCAATTTCAACTTCCCATTTTTTTAAATCTAAATTTGGGGTATTAATTTCTTTTTCCCCTTCGTAATTTACTTTTACACTTTCAATTTTCGCTCCCATGTCTGCTAAAGACGTAGATAAGATGTTTAAGGCAAGATTTACGGCGTTAAAATCGGTACCTGTCAAATCTAAGAATAGATTCTTAGTTTCTTCAGTTACAGTTGTAAGAACTCCGTTTATTATTGGAGGAAACGAAAGAACTTCGTTATTGGCATCAAAAATTACGGGATAAACTTCTTTCCCTTCTAAAATGGGAGCGTATTCAATGCCCTTATCGTGGAGCAGTAAAATCTCTTCTAAATTCATAGAATATCCGTCTCCATGCAAAGGCGTAAAACTTACTGAATCTGGTTCCACGGCTGTATATCTGTAAGGGGATTTTACTTTGTCTAAGTCGTGTACTCCAATCGCAACTTTCTTTCTATCTCTTCCAATAGCCCAGTGAAGGTGTTCCTGAATAGTCATTAATGTAGCGACTTCGTCCTCATCTAAATCAATATCCCGAATTATTCCACATACGATGTAAGGTCTTACTTTTTTTACGCTAGGGTCTACATTCATGACAACATCGCTTGGAGTTATGTCGAATGAAGGTACGCCTAGTTCAATTTCGTAATAACCTTTAAGAGTCCTCGCTATACCTTCTGGACTAGAAAAATCAGGTCGGTTTGGATTATATTCAACTTTAACTTTTTGTTCTTCCTCGTTAATATCTTCTAAATCTAAACCTATCCACTGCAAATCGTACTCCAATTCTTTTAGATCTAATTTTTTTCCAACTAATCTTTCTAATCTCTCAATCTTTAATTCAAGTGTTGGTATTTCTTTTTCACCTCTTTTTAATATGGTTGTTGCCTTAGCCATTTGATTGGATTAACATACAAATCTCTAATATCCTTCCGACCGTAGTATAACATTGCTATACGCTCAAGTCCTTGACCCCATGCTAAAACTCGAGTCGGTTCTTTGATGCCCCAGGGATAAGTTACTTCTGGTCTAAATATTCCTGAACCTCCCATTTCTAACCATTCTCCTATTTTATCGTAATATACAGAAACTTCCATACTTGGTTCAGTATAAGGAAAAAATCCAGGTCTTGTAATAATTTTTTCAAATCCCATTTTCTTATAAAACTCTGATAATAATCCAATTAAGTCGCTTAAATTTACATGGTCGTCAATTACAATACCTTCTATTTGAGTGAATTCAGCTAAATGCGATTTATCCAATTTTTCGTTTCGGAAAACTCTATCGATACAAAAGACTTTTACAGGCGTTTTTTCGTTATCTCTATAAAATTTCGCCAGACGCCTTATGGTTGTGGCAGTTGTATGGGTTCTTAATACTGTTTGTTTTGCAACATTTTCGTCCCATTCATAACCCCATCCAAGCGAATTAGAATCGCCCCCATTTTCGTGCGTGGCTTTAACAGCCATTACTTTATCTTTCTCTGGCAACTTCGCGATTTTTGGATTGTTTAAATAGAATGTATCTTGTAGTTCGCGGGCAGGATGGTCTTGTGGTTGAAATAGCGCGTCAAAGTTATAAAATGCACTTTCTACGATCGGTCCTCTTATTTCCGTAAAACCCATCGAAATAAAAATCTCTCTGATTTCATTAATGAGATTAACAAGAGGATGGTATTTTCCCCCTTTCAATGAAGGTCCCGGTTTGGTCACGTCAAATGCTTTTAAATTGTAATCTTTCCATGAGCCAGAGCTAAGCATCTCCGAGGTGAGTTTACTTACTTGCTTTAATTCTTTAATCTCAGATAATTTTACATCTCTACCCTTTTTTGTTAGAAAAATAATTCTATGCGTTTTTTTTGATTTTCTTATTAATTTCCTTTTATTTAGAAGGTCTAAGCATTCCAATTCAGATTTTGATAATTTAGAATAGTCAAGTATTGGACTCTTTTCGAATTTTTTCATAAATTTTTCTACTTCTGTTGCGGAGAAGTCTTCATCAACGAGGAAGACTCTATTCTCTCCTGTAGCTTTACTTTGAGCGATCCAACGAGTCTTTTTCAGGTTAGAAAGACCAACGTAAAAAATCTTTTTGTCTAGTTTAGATTTGTTAAGGAATTCTGTTATGTCAATCTCTTTAATGTCAGATTCAATCAATAAATTAAGCAATCTACGCTCCGGCAATCCTATTTCTAAATAATTTAACCCCTCATCGTTTAAAGATATTTGATTTATTTCTTCTTCTCTGAATCCACCTAAATTTTGATCGATGAGATCGTTAATAGCTGCCATGAGTACTATATAATCAACATTTAATTCTTTTGCTAATTCTATTGCCATAAGCTCTGTGCTTTTACTCTTCAGAATTTCGAGAATTTCAATAACGTGTTTCTTTAATTTAATAGTCATGTCTTAAAATCAATATCATTTTACTTTTCGTTATATTTTTTCTAAATCTTTAACATTTTTAAATCTTTCGTGGAAAATATCGTTTTAAATTGCTCGTTCATGAATTAGAACGATAGACTGGGATTAAATAAAGTATAATATTAATTATAAAACGATCAACTCTTTTATATAACCGCAGCCAAGGGAAAGAAATTAAAAAAATTTAGTTATTCCCTTGGCCAAATAAAGAAGTTAAAGATAAATGAAACTTTATAGAATTGTTTTGAAATGAGCAATAAATAACTTATAAGCTTCATAATATACTCTTCTCAAATATTCAATAACTATAAAATAAAATATCAATATTCACTAAAAAATTTTCCTACGATAATTTTTCGCGAATCGCTGTCGAACTTAAGATATTTTTGTTCCGATCTTTTTTCATAGGTATAACAATAATTATTAATGGTGTGAAACTCTTGCTTTCCCTGATCTCGTTTATTTTTAAGGCGTTTTTATAAGTCTCTTGACTGGCAATGATTCCTTCATATTCTGGATCGTGAACTGGAGGGCCATATGGGTCGTTTAACGGAATTATTTCAACGTGATTCAAATGTCCTATTGAATCTATAAAAGTTTTCAGGTTTTGTTCCCTCATTTTGTAGTTTTCGATTTTTTCGGCGTGCTTTTTTTTTTTAAGTAAATTTTCTGTTGCTAAACCAATAACAATCTTTTTAGAAAATAATAACGCCGTTTTAATTAGAAACTTATGTCCATCATGGAGATGGTCGAATGTTCCGCCCATTCCGACTTTATTAAAAATTTGAGAAACACCTTACTATAAAGAATTAGATTTTAACTGTAACTTCTTCTTTCTCTTTTTTTTCGTCAGTTTTTTTAGTTTCTATTGTAGGCTTTTTCAACTTGACGTTATAGATTTGTTTTATTCTCATTGATTCGTTGCATTTATCGCATGAGCCAATTTCTTTAAATATGTAATCTCCATGCTCGTAATGTCTTACATTAGTTATATTACACAAATTACAAGCAAGTATCGTTAATGTTTGTCTAATTGGTTCTGGTGTCTGTTTTTGAATTTGAATTAATGAAGTACCTAAACAGATTAAAGAAAAACCTATCATAAAATTGGTCATCTGATTTTCTCCACCAAGGTAAATAAATAAAGCACCTACGCCTATTAATATAATTAATAAAATATTCTTCAATACTTTCTTGAGAGAAACGCTCTTATTTAAGATGTCCTCATCATTTTCGTCATCAATCATGAATGTCTTTATCCTTATGGGTCATTAGTGATATCTAATAATCTATTCTCTATAATAGAAAAGAATATAAGATTAAATAAATTTTGTTATTATGAAAACTTAGTAGGTTTAATTTTTCAATTATAATTTTTATTAAATAATCAAAAAAGGATATTTATGCTTGTACAATTAATGATGTTAGGTCAAACGGAGACCGACCCTCTCGGTTTAGTTTTTCAATTGCTGTGGTTTCTCTTAATCTTTATGTCTATGTTTTATGGAACTAAATTACAGGCGTATCGCTCACGAAAAGAGATAGAAGCCGGATTAGCTAAACTTAAAAAATGGGACGATGATTGCAAACAGATATTACTTTCTAGCTTTCGAAAATACGCTGATAAAAAAGAAAATGATAAGGACTTAATGCTAAAACTTGAAAATTTCTTAACCTTCATTGCCATAACACCTGTATCCCTTGATCCATACGGAATAATCCCCAAAATCGATCACATCATTAACGTAAGAGATAGTCGGTTTAAAGAAGAAGTCAAAAGATTAGCCCCAAATGTGGAGTTAGGAAACCCTGATGCGCAGAACCTGGAAAATATCCTTGAAGCTGCAATGGCTGTAGACTTTGTTTATAGGCTTGTAAAACACTTCTTAATTTTAGGTAAAAAATCCAAATCTTACATGATTCTGATGCAGATATCCATGCAGATGTCGATTATACTTGCTATGGGCAAGACTTATTTCCACGCAACTAAAGCTTTTGCTGAAGGAAGCCCAATTGGCGACGCTCTAGGGCCTCTAGTAGTAGGCACTTTTGTAAGAGAAGTTTCAGGAAGAGACGACACGGAAGCTATCGAAATCGCGAAAGAAACAATTGTTCAAGTAGTAAATTTCGAAGATAGAACCGTTTATGTCGTTAGAGCAAAAGGGCCTGGAGGAACCGTTGGGAAACCGGGTACAGCAATAAAGAAGTTGGTCGAAGAACATGGAGAATCTATTTCCCGGATAATTATGATCGATGCGGGATTAAAACTTTCTGGAGATAAAACAGGTTCTATAGTGATTGGAGTCGGCGCTGCTATCGGAGGAATTGGAGTTGAAAAGTTTTATATTGAACAATCGTCAACTAAGAAAGCAATTCCAATTGACGCCCTCATCTGTAGACAATCTTTAGAGAATGCCATAACTACGATGTCGCGATCAATTACCCAAAGCGTTCATCCTATCGTTGAAAAAATTAAAATGGGAATCCGGAAGCGAACTGAGAAGGGCGCAAAAATTATTGTTGCTGGTATAGGAAATACCATAGGTATAGGAGTTTAATTTCGCTTTACTTTTTCTAATAATTAAATTTCAGCTTTCTTTATGTTTTATCTTCTTTAATTTTTGTAATCATTATAAATTAAATTTAATTACTTTCAAGTAATAATATTCATATTAAAAATTAACTTTTAAAAAAAAATAGAGTGTGAGAAATTTGAAACTTTTTTCTGAAGAATGGGCTCAAGAATATATGAAGGCTCTTAATGCCAATAAAAATTACGCCGCTGCTGCGTCGTGGTGGGTTGGAGATTTTATGTTTATCTACGAACCTAGCGGAAATTTAGATCATGAAATAAAAATATTTATTGGATTATATAAAGGGGCCTGTACAGGTGTGAAAGTCTTAAAGGAAAGCGACGAATACGAGCTTTTAGCTGCAAACTCAGAACCAAGACCTTTGAAAGAAGGAGAAAAAATTGGTGTAGAATTTGTATTTTCTGGGACATATGACAACTGGTTAAAAGTATTAAGCAAAGAACTAGATCCTATTCAAGGGTTAATGGCTGGTAAGTTCAAGCTTTTAGGAAACATGGCGAAAGTCATGCGTGCTACGAAGGCAGCTCAAGAAATGGTTGTAGCGACCACTATGGTCGAAGGCGCCGAATTTTTATAAATTTACTAATCTTTCTTTTTTTTTAATTTTTTTAAAATTGCGTTTACTGAAGTTCTCATATTGAATTTAAACAATTTTCTAGAAAAATAACAATTGGACTATAGATAGAATTTAATAGTTAATTTTCTATGTTTAATCAATAAACAAATAATTTATTAAAAAAAAATAAGTGATAAATTTGGGCTTGTCTAAAAAAGAATATTTTGTAAAAGATTTAATAATAGACGACGAGTACGGCGTTATAGATTCTAAGGCAACGATTCAGGAAGCTGCTAAAAAAATGAAAGAAATAGGAGTACCCG
>DAOUUT010000005.1 GCA_030668025.1 Promethearchaeota archaeon | reverse complement strand
CTAATAGGTTAAATCTAATATCGTCAAACCCAGAAAGCTCAAAAGCGTTCCAAGAGCCTGAAGCTTCGCTATAGGTTAGCGATATGATAGCGTCCATTTTTCCGATGGATAACCTTTCCAATCCGAGTAGAATCGTATACGCTTCGTTTATAAAATCGTATTCGATGAGAGAAATCTTGCCGAGAAGCAATTCGGCGATGATATTGCGCAAATTAAAGTTAAAATCGTATTCAAACAATTGAGAGTGATAAGAGCCCTCCATCAAACCACCTACTAATATAGCCTTACTTGAAGCGGTGGAAAATTCTGTTAACATTTTAATTGAGGTCGGAACGAAGTTTATGGGAGCAACTACGCTTAAACTCTTGATTAGATCGAAAGTAGAATTAAATTGATATTTCCACAAGAATATTTGTCCGTACTGGTCTTCTTGAACAGCAACCATAATAGTCGCGCTAATATCCTCGTCGAAGAAAAGATCAAACGAATGATAGTAGTAATCGCTAATTTGCGCGACATCTTCTTTAATGGTCCAAGTTCCTTCGTCGAAGTAGATAACGTCGACTCGAGAAGAGTTAATGCGGATGATTTCGAAAATACCGTCGTTATCGATATCGTGGAGTCTGAATATTTGGTTATCGGCGTAAGTGAAGACGTTTATGCAACTTAAGGAATCGTCAATTTCCCAACCCTCGGTATCGTTAAATTTATAGATAACGATATCAACTTCGAGCCCGTTTTGCACTAAAACGATCGGTTGCCAGTCGCCATCGGTAGTAAAAGTACCCCAAGAACCCCACATAGTTGAGCCCGTAATGGGTGCTACTTGAAGCGGTAAATATTCGTAGGTAAAATCGTACATAGAATCCATAAACCCTGAATCTTGATTAATATCCCAAATTATAGAATAGTTGCCAGTATCGATCGCAGCAGCATCGGTCTGAAGCGGAAGCCATATCTTTTCGTTTGGATTGTAATATTCCGCTATTATTTCCCATAAGTTTGCTTCTCCCGTGTAATTTGCTATAGTTCCGGTAATTTGTTGGATGCTAGTTTGCTTATTCGCGTCAAACTCAAAAATCTCTCCGAACAACAAATCGGTTATAAGTTCAACGTCAATGTAATCGTAAATTTTTATATTAATAGATTCGTTAACGAAATTTCCCGCTTTATCGAAGAAGAAGGCGTTTAAATTATAGTCTTGGGAGGGAATTGTGCTTAATAGGTCGTAATTCCAATAATAATTCCATAACATATTTTCTTCTGAGAAGTATGCTCTCCCTATAAATTCCCAATTAGTACCCGTTTCGGAGCCGTAAACGAGAATTTTATCAATATCGCTCTCTCCGGAAACCCTTTCGTGAATTAATGATCCGTCAAACTGAACCGTACAATCTAAATAATCGTCCGTTCCAAAAACGATAATACCGTTACCTTGAGCATCTGTGCCGAGGCTCCATTCGTATAAAGACTCAGGATTCTTTTGGATGTTGTTATCGTAAATACCTCTATATTTTCTGGAAATTATAGTATTGGCGTCTCGTTCTCCTGTAGTGGCGGTATTTATTCCATCTTTAACTTCAAACCAGTACAAGAATTCTTGCCCCTCCGAAATCGTTATATAATTCGTAATGTTAAAATCTATTAGCTTCCAAGTTGAACTTAGAGTATCAAAAGTTAACGGAATTCCTGTAGCCCCAGCTTCGTAAAAATCTGCGTAAATTTGATCGGTCTTACTTGAGGATAATAGATACCTATAAAGCTCGTTTATTTGCAATATTAAATCGTTGTCTTCTATTAAAATAACAAATTCAACGGAATATCCACCAATAGTTATTGATTGTATCGATTTTATTAAAGAAGTATCGTTTACGGGGTCGTCGCCAAAACCAATTATTTTATAGGTAAGTTTTTCAAAATTTAACTGGCCTTCTATACTAAGTCTTTGAGTCGACAGTGGGTTAGTAAAATTAAGAGAGATAGAATCTACGCCGTTTTGCTTTCCTAAATCTGTGGTCACACTACCCCAATCGAACCCATCAAACGTGAGATCTGTTGCTACAACGGTCATGTTCTTAACGTCGTTAAAATAGGCAAGATCGGAAAGAGTTGCATTGTATGTTATATCGCTATTTACGTATACAACATCCAAAATATCTTCGATCTCAGGTGGAGAATTATCGAAATATCTATCTATTAATGTGTACTGATTTGTGTTCTCCGCTTCGTCGATAGCGGTAAAAAGTACGTTATATCTTCCGTTGGGTAACTGGGCGGTGTCCATTAAAAATTGCCAAGTGTCCGGAGATGTTTCGATTAAGGTATATTCTAAATTGAAGTACGTAATACCCGATACCATGTTTACGCACGTTAAATATAATTCGTAAGACGCAGATGCTTCGTTAATTTCGATATTAACGGAATATAAGGCGTTGAAGGCCTCTAAATCGTCTATAACCGAAGTAAAAGAAGGTTCCGTTCTATCGATAAATAAAGTAAAAGTTAGCGCGTTCCAATATCCATTTACATCGCTGCAATTTAGTTCTATATCGGTTAATCCTTCTACAATTGAAACGTCGTCAAAATAGAAAGTGTATAAATCGCCTGATATTACCCAGTATCCGTTAATCGTAGCGTTGAAATCGTAGCTAAGAATTCCCGAGAAGTCGGTAATCTCAAACGAAATCGAGCCTCCTTCGGGGTTAACGTAAGCGTCTACAGAACTTTCGTCTCCAAATTGTTTAAATATAATCGGTCCTTGATAATCAACGTAAAGCACTTCTAACGCTTGATACGTAACCACATCTCCCGAGAGCTCGTAAAACTCTCCAATAACCGTGTAATTATTTTGAGGTAACGATTGTAAATCAAAAGTACCAACAAATTGATTTTCGAGTAAATTAGATAGCGATACGCCGTAAGTTATTACGATATCTCCTCCTGTAGCGCCGTATATTCCATCAACAGATTGGTCGGTCGATAAAGTTATTAAAAGCTCGCCGTTGTTAATAAAATAAGTAAATGGATATTCAATTCCGTTCACGTTTACGACGTCGATAGAGCATATCGCTCCTAAAGCAGGCATAGGCAAGGGGACGATAAATCGATTATTTTTAATTTCTATCGTACCCGTGTCATAAGTCTCAACTTCGTAAGAATCGTTATTCGCTCGTAAAGTAATAGTTTGGATTAAAACCCCATCTGGGTTATACAACTTGACTACGGGGAATTGACCGCTAACTACGTAAGGAATCGAATGTGAATTGTTATATGCGTTTAATCCCGAAATAAAACTCATAAAAACGTTATTTTGCGAGTCGGTTGTTACATTAACATCTGAAATCTGAACTTGATCTTCAAAAGTATTTTCAATTACGGTAATTACTATCTCTTTTGAGGAGATTAATACATCGCCTTGGTATAATTTTACGCTTATCGGAATGTACACGAAATCAGCTCCAAAAACACCGTAATAAGTAGAATTTAGGTAAATAATTTCTTCAAAATAAACGTGATCGTTTTCCGAAGTAGGGCTTAAAAGATTAAAAGTCTCGTAATTAGTACCTACGACAACTTTTGTGATGTCGTTATCGAAGGGGAGTACTTTTGAATTTAATTTGATCTTTTTATCTATTTCTAATCCGTATAAAAGGTCGTGCTCGATACCTTCTACGGTGAAGCTCATGTGGTTGTTCATGTCTTTTACGACCCAATAATTAGGTTCGAATAAGATTTCACCATTTCCGAGTTTATCAAAACCCCATATCTGGAAAGATATGTTGTCATCTCTTAGGTTAATTAAATTGAAAGGAATTTGAGCGATAGAATTATTTACTTCGAAAGTATCGTAATAATTCCAAGATTGTTGATTCGGTCCTTGATATTGATAATATAATTTAACTTGTGAAAAATCGCTATCAAGAGAAGAAACTTCTATTTCAACTATACTGTTTTGAATATCGTCGTAGGTCTCACCTAAAAATGAGTTCGAGACTAAAGACATGGCGGGACCTAAGCAATCGTAAGTAATAGAGTCTAAAGTGTAATTAAAATAATAATCTTCTGAAAAAATAGAAAAACTGAAATTTCCTTCTATTATAAAATTAATAGCATACTCCCCGTCAGGAAGTCCTTTATCAAATTTCCAAGAGGATAATTCGTTTAGATAGATCAACCAATAATTAGAATATAAATCGTTGTAAGAAACGGTAGTTAAATAGTCAATATCTCCCGAATAATTCACAAATAATTTTAATTGAGTAATTTTATCTTCAAATTTTTCGCTAGGAATGACGCCAATTTGGGAATATTGATTTATTTTATTTTCAATGTCTAAATAGGTAAAATTAATCGATTCAGAATAGTAATCTATTCCGAAATACGCAATAGTTTCTGAAATTACCCACGCGTCGTACAAAAAGTTTGAATCTGAATCGTTCGTTCTTACTATAAAATACCAAGAACCATCGGGAATGTCTCGACTACTTATAACGGTGGAATAATAATTAGAATCGTAACAGTATTCGGTAATTAAAGTCCAATCTTGAGGAGTCGGATTTTGTAAGTCAGGCTCGGCATCGGACACGTAAAATTGAGTGTTATTAATTTCTATTCCCGTTGAGGTCATTTCAAAATTAAGGTACCCGTCCATTATATCTCCTGAGGTAGCGATCGGTTCCCATCCGCCAAGACCATTTTCTCTAGAAACAGTGGCGTTAATCTCTAAAGAGCCTAATCCTCCTTTATGCGCTTCTATATCAAAATGGCTAATGGCTTCTCTAAATACCGAAAGATCGTCTATCCTACCTGTAAAGCAAGAATATGCGGTTAATTCGGCGCCAATAATAAGCGACCCCCCATTTACAAGAGAGCCCCCCCCACTCCAAGGTTCCGCTACTGCCCCAACGGCATCGTAATACCACACTTCGTCTAAGAATACGTCAATATCAGAGTTATTATAACGAAGAGCAAAATAGATCCAATCGTTAGAACCTATGGAGTTATCAGTGCCATAATACGCAGTCGTTTCTACACCATCGGTATTCATATACACTTGTAGGTACCCGCTTTCATTTATTCCAAGTTCAATGTTTTCCTTGGAGAAGAAAACGTTTTTAATTCCGTTAATACTTTGGTTAGAAGTAAACGCACTTGGATTTATCCAACCCGTTATAACAAACTCATCGTTGACGCTTCCAGGTCCCAAAACATCGTCTAAAACGTCTCCAAAGTCTACCCAATCAAAATCAGCGTATTGCGGGTCTCCTCCTTCGTTAATGGTAGTATATTCTAACCTAAGTTGGTCAATAAACAGATCAATTGCGCTTGTTCTACCGTCAGCGTGAGCGTAATGCCGCACTTTAACGTTGTAATTTTCGTCGTAATAATCACTTGTAAGCGAAAAAGGATTTTGCGTAACAGTTTCCCAATCTCCCGATCCACCATTAAGTGCGTAGTTCCATATTTGAAAATTTGTTGTTGGAGTTACCACCCACTCAAATCGATGAGCCCAATGAAGATAATCCATAGTATCTACAATTCCTTGAGGCCCCCATTCAACTACTACGTCGATCTCGTGGTAACTATTGTCAATTTTTTGAGATAGTATATTGGTTTCGCTTCCGTCGTCAAGTTCAATATCTCCGGTCGAAACAAAACTACCGTAAGTAAAAGTAAATTCGCCACTTGGAGATACGACTTGTATAGGCGTTAAATAATTGGTCTGAGGTGCTCCTTCCTCTATTGTAACTTGACCAGTTCCATCAAAGAAAAGCGAGGAGTTATGCTTTCCATCGGTCCAAGACGTATTTCCATACAACATTCCTACAAGGTCATTAACGTCGTCGATAGTAGTATCTCCTTGATCTTCGTCAAATAAAGCCATAAAGGCTAACGTTGGAAGGGGTTCTGGAGGTGCGCCTATTATATAATCAATTCTTAATTGATCTAAATAGAGTTCGTAAGCGGTACCCTTCAAAACGCTTTCAATTCTGGCTCTTACAGTATTATTATTAGTTGAGTCGTAATAATCGCTTGTCAACGCGAAAGGACTACTAGTCTTTACCTCGTAAACTTGGAGATTATAATTCCAAACAGAAAAGTCAACAGTAGGAGATTCAGAGGTGGAATAGTCCCATGTAAGATATTCCATGCTCTCAACGTCGTCGTCTATGCCCCATTCAATTTCAACGTCGATTTTATGATTTACGCCAAGACTTTCTGATTGAATGGTAGAAGCGCTTAAATCTGAAAATTCAAGGTCTCCATATGGACCATAAAAATTGCCTGTAGCAAACGTAAAATTATCGGGTTGTATAGGCATCGAATACCCCAAAGTTCCAGACATGTAGAGCCCGAGCAAATCCCATAGGGAATAATTCCAATCTGGGTAACCATCTTCGTCTAGATCGAAAAAGAACCAATCTCCATCTACCGGTTCTTCTAATCCCGCGTATTCTTCGTGGACTAATATTTTATAGAGTAGATCATCGTCTCTATATTCGATTTTAGCTAACATTCTATCTTCAACCCATCCGTATATCTTATGGTGGTGATAAAAATCTCCTTCCGCGTCAGTCTCTACGGTAGCTATTTTTTCGTACTTATCGTTGATTTCAAGGAATAAATCTATTTTTTTGCCTGCGATTGACTCATTAATTGAATTCACTAACTTTCCATCAAAGTAAGTCTCCCAAGAGCTCTCGTTCGTGTTTTCAAAAGTATATACTGCTCCATATTCTACGGGTAAATCGAATGGTCTAGTAGGCAAGATTTTTAAATTGTCTTTTTCCAAATTTAAAGTGTAGATTTCTGGATAGGCTCTTCTCATTGACCAACCGGTTCTAATACTGTAGTAACACTCAACGCTATATCGTCCGGGAAGTAAGTCTAACTCGTTTAGTTCTACAGGATTATAGAAGTCAGCCTCAGTTAAAGGTCCAACTATGTAATCGGATAAGACGTCGTATTTCAAGCGCATACCGTTTTCGGCAAGACTTTTTATATCGCCATATGACCTTTCAAATTGAGATACATCGTTGTAAACGTTTGGTATGCTTTCAGGGATTATCCTAACCCTCATTATAGAAGACTCTCCGAATTCGGTGTTAATTATTGTGTGCACTACAAACTCGTCGTTAATCGAAATCTCCCCCAGTGCGTCAAAATCTTGAGCGTAATCAAGTAAGGAAAAGTCTATGTTACTTGATTCGATCCTAGTATTTTGATCAACCCGACCAAAAGACATAAAAGGCGTATTTATTGCGATCATTGAATTTACCGTGAACAATAGTGGCATGCAAATCAGAAATATCAAAATTAATAACGCCGATCGAACGTTTCGATCTTCGTACAAGATTAAAAATGATTTGTGCGAGATGTTTTTCTTTCTTAATTTTTTCTTTTTATGTAAGATAAGTAGCTTTCGCATGTGTGACTTGCTTTTTACGGTTAAAAGCAATATAAACGCTACGATTAAGACATTAGGAATGGCCAAGTTCTGGGGCGCTAAAATAAATAAGCTAACAAAAACTAAACCAAGAATTAAAAGCGTCGTTCCTAATAAAAAGAACTTGTGTCTGTGGTATAACAAACGATAATAATCGAAATTCATTTGAGGGAATTTTAATTTTTTGGTCCTGTTGATTTTTACTTGGTTTGAAACTAATCCATAAGACAAAATAACCGAAGCAAAAACTATAAATCCCGCGTAGTTTTCTAATCCGATAACTACAAAGATTATAACGCTTAATAGCGCTAAAACTGGAACGCTGGCCAATATTATAGTTTTCCTTTTTGATAGAATAAGTTTAGCCGTAATAATACTTACGTAGAGCGCAGGAATAAGAGCAATTAAAAAAGCAAAACTAATAATAATATCTCGAGTAAATAATAAGATATCGGAAGAGATTAACACCATAAACGCTAATAGAAAAACTGCCAATGGGATTAACAATTTTTGCAAAATAGATGCAAAATTTACTAAGTTAATTCGCGTCTTTTTGCTTGAAAGTGCTTTCTTTTCTTTCTTCGTGCCAATTTTTTCTTTTCTATTTCTACGCCAAGCCTCAAATTTGTCTTTATAGCTTTTTTTGTTCGAAAGTTCCTTTTCTTTGTCTTTGTACCAATCCTTAAGCTTATTATTGTTAGTTTTTTTGTTTTCTATAACTTCCTTAACGCTTGTAGTTTTGTTATATTCTATTACAGCTTTTATTTCGTTTCTAGTTTCTAACTCTTCTTGCGAACAATAGTTAGTTTTACCGTTTTTAACTCGTTTACCTTTAAAATACTGCTCAACTTGAGATTTGATGTTTTCTTCCTTTACTTGTTTTTTGTCTTTATTAATAGTTTCTTTTGAATCCTCTATATTTCCGTTAGAAGTTAAAATGTTGTCGAATCTTATTATCTCCGATTTAAGCACTCTTAGTTTTGGACGATTGTCCTTAATCGAGCTTTTTGACTCCATTATTTTTCTGAAATAAGATAAATTAATAAAAGTTTCAAATAAATTGAGCTTAATAGTAGATTTGTCTGCAACTTGGCTAATAGCCTCGCTGTTATCGACATTTGCAATTAAACTCTCTTTTTTTCGAATTTTTTTATCCTTATTATATACGTTTTTATCCATATATTCGTAAAAATATACCGCAGATTTGCGTTGCTTATAAAATTTCAATCCGTTCCTCTCTAAATTAGACCTTAAAATCCTTAAACTTTTTACTATAGAAAGTTTACTGAGAAATTTAGGCTTGTCCTTTCGGAACAGCAAAAGTTTTAAAAAGAAAATCGCGCAATAAGACAGCACAAAAAAAGAAGTTCCCAAAAATATCGCGTTAAAAAAGGAGAAATCGGTAGAAAATTGTAGTTCTGGTGTCCATAAGAATCGAGGTAGCAGCAAAACGCATAGAAGGCTAATAATCCCTATATTTTTGACTAAAGTCTTAGTTTTATTGTTGTTATTCCACGACTGTTCAAGCGCATTTTTTGGTCTAACCCTAATTATTTCGGCAATTTTTTTATGACTTATAGTTGTGGTCATGTAGTCATGCACTTTTTCTTGAAGGTCTTTTTCTGGTTGAGTCGCTGACAAACTGGTCTCGATTAAGACTTCAGAAACAGAAGCGTTTTTAAGATTGTTTATGAATCTTTCCCGGCGTCTCTTATTTACCGTTATATCTAGGACTTTATTTACTGTTTTTTTAACTGTAGGAATTACAGGAAACTTTATCTTCTGCTTTTTTTGTTTAGCTAGCTTCTTAAGGTTTTTCAGTTTGCTTTCGAATTTCTTAGGTTTTTCTACTACTACTTTATCGTTGCCAGCGTCTGATATCTCAGTTTCGGCGTTTTTTTTTGAAGAACATTCCAACAAGTCTTCTTGAGAGGATTCCGCTCCTATATTTTGTTCTATATCTTGTTCCAATGCGCGATAAAAATCCTCTAAATCAGGCTCAACGGTAACGTAAATATCAGTAACTTCCCTTTCGTATAGCAAAAAATAATTACAATAAGTACAAGATTCTTTCGTTAGCTTCTTAGGACATTCTTCGCAAATTTTTTCGCCATCAGTAAAAAGTTCCTGTTCTATACTAAGATTACTATTGTTTTCTACCATTTTTAGTCCACCATTTTTATTTAAAAGTGATGTGTTAATGTTAATAGAAGAAGGTAGCGAACTACCCTCTTCGATAAGGGGAGAAACCCTCTCTTTGTCTGGCTTTTCGGTGGGTTCTCCTAAATTCTTTAATTTAAAGTTAATATTTTCTTTCTTTCTCGATTCTCGAGTTCGTTTTTTCAATTCTTCGAGAAAGGTTTCAAATTTTTTTGGTAAATGTGAATTGTTAAGTTTGAGAAGAAAAATCTTTACGATTAAGCTTACTTCAAAAGTTATTGGCTTAATTACGTTAAGATCGACGTCTTCTCTAGTTAAATAATAACGTTTTAATCGTTGCATAAAAATATAAGGGTTTTTTTGCGGGAGATCATAACTTAAAGGGTTTTTAAAGCGGCGATATCTCTCGCTAGCGCTCTTAGGTTGGAAATTCCTAATGATCTGGGTTAAGGGTTCCGTTGTTAAGATATTACAAATGTAGTTAATGTTGTTGTCCTTTAATTCAGTTTTACTCAAATTACGCTATGCCCCCCCTTCTTTAATTCGTCCAAGAAAACTTCTTTTATTTTCTCGTTATAAAAATCGTATTTTTTAGTGAATTCTCTTCTTCTATAAAGAGAGTTAATTTGATTTACAGCTTTAAAGCTTAAATCGTCTTCAATAAATTTAATAAATCTATTTTTTTGTATTACCTCTGCTACCGGTATCGAACCGCTACTTTTGCTTCTGGTTTGAGCAACAGACATTTTTTAACTTTTTATTTTGTTTGTATTTATAAAAAAAAATTTAGAGTTGAAATTTAGATTTTTTTAATTTCTTCTTTCTCGCAATAAGTGCTGTAAGTAAGCCGAGAAGCCCTGTTATAACGCATAAATCGTATCCTGGAATTGTTGTTGGTCCGGAATTGTCGGGCGTGTCATCTGGCGTATCGTCGGGCGTGTCATCAGGATCATCAGAGTCGTTATCATCGTCGGGTATAATGGGATTATCATCGTCATCGTCATCGTCATCGTCGGAGTTTTGCTGTCCGTGATAAATCGTAAGAGTAGGATCGTGAATAAGTTCGTACCCGCTCCAAGTTGGATAGTTCTGCATCTCGATGCTATATAGAGAATGTGCGTCGTCGAATTGCGAGTCGAGTCTAACTAAATCGAGGTCACCGAGCGTAAAAATTGTGTCAACAAACGGATTTTTCGGAGTTGTAGGATTGATTTCCAACGCGTTCGTGACCAACTTGCTAACTGTTGAGCCGATCGCTTCAAAAGATTTGTTGATTCCAAGGTCGGGATAATCCATGAGAGAATAATACTTTTTATCGTCCTCCATGTTAATTTCAGCTACTTGCGTATCGCCTATCTCGAATTTAAGAACGTCAGAAGGTACAGTTACGACAAGGTCTTTAGATTCCTTAACATCTGCTGAGGATAAGAAATACGTATAGTGCGGGAACGCTAAACTCATATTTTCAACCTCGTTTAAGAAGTCGTCGCAAAGTCGAGGCAAGCCCGCTGTAAGGTCTAAACCGGCGGTTTCGTTCGTTATCTCGTAATTATATCCGTACGAAAAATTACCTGGAGACGAGTCTTCGTAAGCTGGACCGGAAAAGAAACTACTCTCCTCTGTCTGAGCATACCCGTAAATAGGGAAATCAGGATAAAGGATATTCCATTCAACCTCGTTGCCTACGAGTTGAGGGGGCGTAAACTGAATACTATCGCTAAACTCATCTAATTCTCTATCATCAGGATATTTGAAGTTTTGATGTTCAGTAAAAGAAGTTTCGGGGGACCAATATTCGGCGTACGTAGTATAATTATGCGCCCAAGGCATAAATATACCGCGCGTTTCGTCGCTAGTAGAAACTTGAAACCTATTTTCTGCGACACTCGTTTCGCCAACGGAAAACACCCCGTTCTTGTCGAGATCTTCGAATATATAAAAATCAGAAATCATATCTGCCCACGCTACTTTCTCTCCGTTCTGAGTCTCGTATACTTGGAAAGTCAAAATCATTGGCATGGAAAATTCCATATCAATAGTTTGATGGATCGTAAATTCCGATTCTGGCCCATCTTCAGACAACCAACTGCCGTTATCTTCAATAATCTCGTCCCAAGTGTCTAATAATTCCATCGTAGTAGAGTTGTATTTATTATAGGTGGTTTCTGTTTTTTTGTAGAACGAATTTTCGTAACTAAAATCGTAATTTAAGTCGTCGACGTTGTACTCTATGTTGAGAGTACCGTTTTTAAAGCCAAGCCACATAAATTTAACCGAAGTCCCGTAAGAGATGCTCACTTTGTACACGTCTAAATCGACGCTTAAAGCGTAATCTCCGAACAAAGTAATGTCTGAAAAGTAGCTGTAATTTACGTTGTAAGTAAATTTAGATTCTTCTTCCATCCACTCGTCGTCGCTAATCGCATATCCACGCGTATAATTGAATACATCGTTATAGGAGCCTGTATCGTTCGCTAAAAAATTGTCGCCGTTCCAAACTTTGTTAACCTGTGCGGAGAAAGTACTTAAATCCCAACTATAATTAATATCATTTGGATTTATATCTGCACGAACGTTCACAACGGGTACGATCGAAAAAAGCACGTTAAGCACTAATAATGTAGCTATAATACCATATTCTACTTTCTTTAGCTGTTTCAGATTTATTTATCACCTTTTATTTTTTTTTTGTACAAATCTGTCTTTCTTTTCTTTTGTTTATTCTGTATATAATTTTAAATAAATTCATATCTACTATATAAATGTTTCCCAACCGATGTAACCAAATGGTCACTTCGTGCGATCCGATGTAACCAAATGGTCACAACCAAAAAAATAATTACTTATTCATAAAATCACTAATTCAAATAATCTACTGAGTTATATAGCCAACATTCCAAACTAAAAGAGGAATTCATATAATTTTTCTAATGACCGTATTTATAGCGCTCTTTTAGAAAACGATCGTTCATTTCAATAAAGAAGTTTCGATTTCCCTCAGAAATGTTATTTAACGTTGGTTCTAGCACCAATGAAGGCCCCAACTCGCGGAGAACCGTCATTTTATGGTGAGTCGGTTGTTCTCTCATCATCAATTTATTATACTCGTAAATAACTTTTAAATCGTAGGTGTAAGACGACTTAAGTTTACCTTTTTTTAGAATTATTTTTATTTGTTTCTTCGCCAGTTTAGAAAAACAATTTAAACCTTGTTTACGCAAATAATTTATGCCTTTCTCGTTAATTTCAAATTTTTTTTTCCACCCAGTATCTACTTTTTCGAGCGATTTTTTTATCAAGTCTAGATTTTCTAACTTCGTTAAATATCTAGAAACCATCGAATGGGTCTTATAACCGAAATGGTTCTTAATATCACTAATGTACGTAGGCTTTCCAAGGTCGTACTTACTTTTTATAAATTTTAAAAACGATTCCGTCAACGAAGACAACCTGAAGTTAAATTCGTTACGAAACAATTCAGCGCTTAAAACGATATTATTCACCTTTTACTCTTTTTCTAATATTTTTCTGTTTAATCGCTAACTTTTTTTTAGTTTTTTTTCGAAGAACATTTGCTAATTTTACTAAGAAAATTAAGATGGGGTGAGGTCTTTTTAAAGGAATTGGTTCGTCTCAAAAAATGAATTTTTTTTATTAGGTAATAGAAATGAAAATTTTTTAAATATGTAATAAGCTAAATAAGTTTCACGACACAATTGTAAAATAAAATTCTACCACAAACTACCCAAAACCTATCTTTCAAAACAAGGGAACTCTATCGTTTTCCATCGATTTAAAGCAAAGTTTAAATGGAGAACTATTAGAAGAATCGATTCTTTTGCGAACGAGTTTTAATTGTGCGAAACAGATTTTTTCGATCAAAGTTGGGTTTTTGCAATTTTTTATGATTTTTTTAAATTTTGTCCTATTTTTGTTTAGAATTTTCGTGGTAATTTTACGATTTGAATTATTGTGAAAAATGATCTATTTAAATCCCAATTTTTTGAATGGTTTTACAGGGTAAAAAATCGAAGAATTTCTACAAAGCATTACATCTTTATTCTTTTCGAGCTCCATACAACGATTCAAGCTCAGAATTGCTTAAGTTAGAGATCCACTGGATAAACTTGGCTTGCACTTGGAAGCCCCTAAAAACACCTCTAACTTCGCCGCCTTTGTCTAAATTTTGTTTCTCGCGTTAATATTCTTTTACTTTTTGGAATTTAAGATTAGTTAAATTATGAGAATTTATTGGTCTTACCCGTTTTTCCTCTACATCTTTTGCTAATTTCTGAATCTCAACAGTCTTATACTTGACGGCGCTCTTGAACAAAAGGCTCATTTTTGCAAGAAAAGAAATTCTTTATTAGTATTATATTTCAATTTTTAGATATTATTAAATTATTGGTTTGATTTAATTAAGATGAAGTCTAATAATTACTAAGCGAGGAGTGGTCGAAATTGGGTACGGATTTTTGGAAAAAATATTTGGATCAGACGCTATACGCGATAGGAGAAATAACTGCGAACAAAAATGGCGGCGAAATCACCGTGAAAAAGATTCGGCAGGTACACGGGGTACAACCGTCAGATCGGAGCGCCATCAACTTCTACGCCCGAACGTTGATCTACTTAAAAGGCAACGGGGTCTTAAAATCGGTCGAAAACAACCCTCGTTCACCGCGTAAGTACGCCTTAAAAAACAAAGATAAGCTAAATTCGCTAGTTAAAGCCAGAAGTGATAAATAAAATAAGAAAGTATATTCTACAACGTCTACTTTTGCTACAAATTGTCGACAAATAGCAAAGAAAGTCGACTTTTAGGCTTACAGGTAGGCAAAATCAAACGAAAGTCGACAAAAGTAGACAAATTTATACGATTGTATACATCTCAACTGTTTCTCAGAAAGTCTAAGGAGAGCGTTTTCGAGGGAATTATCTCTTATTGTATAAGAAGTGGAAAAAAAGTTTTTACATTACCGATTTTTTATCTTCTTTTTTAAATGATCAATAAAAGCATTTAAAACATTAACATCTGAATCTCTTTGATATTTCTTGGAAAAATATCCAAGTCTATCTATCGGTTTTCCAGCTTTTAAAGGTCTAATTAGAAATTGGTGTATTACTGGAAAATTCGTAACATGGACCTTAAAGAAATTATCGTATAACGAATTTGAGTCGTCATATCCAAAACCAATCGTTTCTAAATTAGGAAATAGTTCTCCTAATCTTTGCGTTACTTCCAACTCATTTAAATTATCTTCTGTAATTACATATTCTATATTATCGTAATCTTCAAGAAGATCGATCATTTCTTTAATAGGTTCGTATTTTTGTTTTTTAGATTTTTTTTGTCTATCTTTCTCTTCAATTTCCTTAAATCTTGGAATAACTAAAAGTTCTAAAATAAAAAACACAGATGGTACAATTACCGGAATTATAATGAGTAGAAAAGGATTAATAACTGAATATATTGTAACAATTACAGCAATTACAATTAAAACTATACTTATAAACAATCTATAATACCATATTTTTTTCATAATTTTTAGTTTAAACCTTTTTTAAATTATTTTATTTGAATTTAAATTATTAATATATGACTTAAAAGTTAATTTAAAAATATAATTATTAATAGGACATTCTCTAAACGTTATCAAAAAGTTCAAGAGTGTCGGTTTCGAGGGAATCTTTTTATTAAATTGCTTTTTTTCGCTATTTCGATCTTTATATCGGAAGGGTTGTCGTAATTTTTGGCGCCTAAAGATTGACCAGAGTTAGAGAAAAAGTAAACTCTCAACAGCTCGGTATAATCTGCGCACGCAAGGTATTTAACTCTCGCTTTCGACTTTAGCACAACTGGAGGAAATCCGAATTCCGTTACCTTTTCGTCTTTAACTCTTCGTATTTCCAAGGATTTCGGTCTCGTCTGTTTAAAACATTTTTTAGCGAAGGAAACGACTTCTTGGACCGCCTTTCGATTTTCCATGGCGCTAACTACCAAAATAATAATAAGATAAGTAAACTTGATAAAAATAAATAACTATTGTTATAATTACTAATAAATTTGGTTTTTCAAAGAGGGATACTGCTGTCAAATAATATCGTTAAACAAAAGGCGATCTTAAAAGAGCTGCGAAAGTACAACAAGTTTGCAAGGAAGTATTTAAAGAAGCGTTCTTTCGATTACAAGCGCGCGTACGAGGGATTACAGAAGACCGAAACTTGGAACAAAGCGAAAGCGTTATTGATCGAATACTTTTCTCTCTCAAACGATGCGTTTACTTGCCCAGTGTGCGAAACCGAACTAAACCCGTACGCTTCTGCCATGCACCACAATATTTACGACAACAAAAAAATGTTTGATCCTAAATACATATCTTTCTTGCACCACAATTGCCACCACGCCTATCATCAAAAAAGGGGAGCTCTCGCAACGGGTACAAAAAGGCATGTGAAAGCGTATTTTGGCAATCGCGGCATTAGAATATATAGTCCCGCAATAGGAAAAATATATGTCAGGTACGAGTTTATCGTCCTCCTTATCGTGTTAATTGCGTTGATATTTTATTGGTTATGGATATAAAATATTTATATTAAAACAATAATAAGTATCAACGTTTAGAAAACGCTTGAGCTTGGATTTTTGCGGCTTGGCTATTATCAGATTAATAGGCTATTATTTAAAGATAAATTGATATAGAGTACTTGATAAGAGAGGTGAATTTTTACTGTCTGTACAATCCCGATTGATTGAAATCTTTGAAGCAGATATAGAATCGATTTTGAGCCATATCAATAATATAGAGGATCATCCATTATACGATTTTATTAAAAACATAAAGTTCAAAGGATACGTTTACTTTATCGAGTTCGGTATATTTGAAGATTTAGTAAACCAATCTTGTTTTAATATTCGGGGATCCGATCCAACGGGGCGAGTTATACCTGATGGCCGATTATTACTATTTAGAGAAATATTTCTTGAAAACATGGATTTTTCAACAAGAAGGACAATAAAATGGTTTGAAAATGGAGCGTATTATTCAGAAGGAAGACTTTACCTTCTTTTATTCTATTACTTATTTATTCAGAGGATTTTCACCAGAAATACGATTGATAAATCATTTGAACAAGCTTTATCTGAATGGAAAAGTGCTTTTGCATCTAAGAAAATGCCAATAACTTTATACATGGTTTTGTCAGATACGGTTTTCGAGGGTGATAGAAAGATATTTCGAATAGCTGAGGATTTAGAATTAATTAGACTATTACATTATAGATCAATGACTGGAATCTCAAAATCTCAAGTAAGCCGTAATTGGCATACCTTTGATTCTATTCTATTGAAATTAACAACATTACAATCGTTCGATCATAATTTTAACGGTGACTTTTGTGAAGCAGAACATTCAATGGATATGAATATAGGAGAGTACCAAGAAATAATAAATAGAATTCGTTATTTTATGCTGAGCTTTTATCTCAATGGATATCAAGTGAAAAGAAAAGGTTTAGAAACATTTACTCCCTGGTGGATAGAAGAGAATTTTAAGAAGTTCAAAACTTCAGATATTCATTTTAAATATAATAAACTAGAATTAAATGATCTTAATCAACTGAAAGATTTATTCGAAAAAATAGCAAAGCTTGATCTTTTTAAAGATAAAGAATTAGAGCTCGTGCTATTTAATTATAACGAATTGTACAAGAAGGACCTCGTTTCTGAATCGATTCTCTACGATTTTATCATATTAGAAATCATATTCACCCGAGGATCTAAAGCGGAAGTTACTTTTCGACTTTCTTTAAACTTGGCCCTCTTCATCTCTGAATCCAAGGAAGAATTTGAAACGATATTTCGGTTGACTAAGAAGTTATATCGTATTAGAAGTGAAATTATTCATGGAGGGAATTGGCCAAGCAAACTTCGAAAAAAGAAGATTCCCGAACAACTGGGTTTGGATAATAACGTAAAAGAGGATGTATTAGGTCGAGCAGTTCACGAACATCTCATGAAGTATATCAACAAAGCAATTAGAAGGATAATTCAACTTAAAGCCGATCGAGTTAAAAATAACAAAAGTCCCGAAATCATGAAAGATTTTAAAGATTTGTATTTTCTGTTGAATTCAAAGATATTTCAGATTTAAGAAAGTTTCATATTTAAAATGTAAATATAAGTATAAAGAAAAGAAAGGTTTCTATTAAGTTTAAAAATTATAAAATAACCTACTCTGGAAAATCTTCTATTAAACGCTCTATGCAGCCTTGAAAAAGTAATAATTAATCTGACAAAAAAAAAATAAAGAAAAATTTAAGTTAAAAAAAAATAATTAACGATTATTGTAAGTATTTTAAACCTTCTTTTCCGCACTCGTAGGCTTCTTTGCGCCTCCCTAACTCAAATAACAATGTGCTTTTCACGCTCCAGATACGCCTATCGTAAGGGTTTAGTTTAAACGCTTTAGTAAGGAGCTCTAAAGCTTTTTCGGGAATATGTCTATCTAAATAACCTAACGCTTCAAAAAACAGTTTTTCTGCTTTTTTCTCAGTCTTCTTCGACACTGACCCTTTTTCTTCGGGAATATCGAACGCCATTAGCTCTCCGTTTTGATCTTTTACTATAACGCGCTTACATGTTGGGCACCTAACTCCCTCCGGTTCAAAGTTTCTAATCGTGTTTTTGCAGTTAGGACACCACCTACCGGCGGTCTTAGATTCTCCAGGGATAACTTCCGCCGAACCAACTACGCTTTCCCTGTTTACGTCTACGTAATCGGGAGAGCCTTGCTCCTCGAATTTCTTTAGCAACGCTTCCGAAGTGTCGGTTATAGCAAAATCCATTTCTTCTTTGTAAAGAGGTAAGAGTTGTAAAAAAATCACAGTTTTCGAATCGTCGATTTTTAACTCGCAGAATTCGGGCGGAAGCGACAGAACAGGCAAAGTAAAGAGGAGCCCGCAAAAATTAGTGTTAGGAGCGTATGGGTGCGGGGGATCTCCATTTCCAAATGTGTGCATATCAAAAAACCATTGCTGATTTTCGTGAACGTACCGCATTAAATTCAATAACGTCTCTATAGGCCAAAAGAAATCGTCTTTTTTTAACTCTTTAATCGGTAAGGGCCAATCTTTAGGAAACCTAATTAACAATTCGGAGTACTTTAAAGCGCTCATAGAATCTGGAGGGCGCATAGGTAAAACGCTCAACCCAGTCGTCGCTAACGCGCCACCCTTACGGTCGCGAGTTTCGGGAATAACGTGAATGCTGAGAGGGGCTAAGCTAAACGCTTGGTCGTGTATCGATTTCTCTATTTTCCCGACGTATTTTTCTATGTGTTGAATTAGATCCTCGTTGTCTTTTTTAAGACGCTCCATAGACCGTGGTCTCGATTGTTCTTCTTTTAGATCTGCCGTTCTTCTCCGCATTTCGCCTTCAAATTCGCGTTTAGTAATCTTTCCGTATTTGTATTGGTTTATCAATTCTATGTTGTCTATTAATCTCTTCGAGATAGCTTTAGCTTTTTCGGGATCAGTTCTTCGCGCGTTAATAATTTCAACGTACGAACTTAACTTTATAGCGCAAGAATTACTTAAGTCAAAGTCTTCGGTATGTTTGTCTTCAATTCTGTTGTAAGAAACTGTTTTCGACCAATTTCTATATTTATACTTTACGAACTCGATAAGAGCGTTTTCAACGCATTCAACGCTTAATAACTTCTTGTTTTGATGGTCGTCTTTCAATTCGGGGTAAAGAAAGTCAGCCCTAATAGGTACTTCGCAATTTTTTTCGCTTTTGCTTTCTTTTACTTCGAAAACCTCGAAATCTCTCTCGTCTCCATAGACTCTAAGCGCGTCGAACCTTCTCTCTAAGTTTATAATTTGGTCTTTTAAATTTTGGCTGTTGTTTAGCGTCATTTTATCTTTTGGTAAGATTTTTTTTATGTAATTTTATTGTATATGAGATAATTTAAATCTAGCTATTTTATACATTTAAATAAAAAATTGTGAAATAGAAAAAAATGGTATTTAATTGTTTAGGCGTAATCGAAAATTGTTAGACAGTCGATTCTTTTATAACTTTAAAAATTCTTCAATTTGTGGCGTCTAAAAATTCCGCAAAGTCGTACAACTCAGGGTTCGAAGAGCATAAAAAGAATGAGAAGCTACCCGTAACATCGAGCCAAGATTCTACGTTAGACGAGCTGCTCAACGGGGGGTTCCGCAAAGACCTCGTGTATTTATTGTGCGGGGATCGCAAAATAACCTCTAGAATTTTACTTGAAACGGCAGTTCAATTTTTCAAGAGCCAGGTTGTTGATCCATCTAACGGTGATAGAGCAAGTCGGTATGGGGGCTATAAACAAAAAGTAGCGATCGTAGACGGAAACAACAGGTTCAATCCTTATACCGTTAGCAAGCTCGCGATTAATTTAGGCCTGTCTCCAACGAAAACTTTGGAGAGCGTACTGATCTCGAGAGCTTTTACCTACGAGCAAATGGTAGAATTGTTGGAAAACAAAGTAGCCGAGCTCGAGCAAGTAGGCGCGGTATTTATTTCGGGAATGACGAGCTTGTGGCCCAATTACGACCAGCGAACTTTCGAAGATTTACTGAGAGCGATTGGCGGGATTAAAAGAGTTTTAGAAAAATTAAACCCGTTGATAGTTATTACGGCACCAAAAAACGAGTATTCGGACTTCAAGCCGCTCGGCGGGAACGTTCTTTATCATTTTGGCCAAGTGCTGGTTTTAATCGAAGATAAAAAACGCTACACCAAATATAGTTTGATCCAGCATCCATCTTTGCCTGAGAACCGCTTAGTAAAGTGGAAGCTACTCAAGCCAAAGCGAGGGCTTAAAAAACCCGCGAAAAACTCGACCTTAGATAGTTGGTTATAAGTAATTGGTATATTGATTATATTTTAATAAAAATCAAAAATCTTTCTAATTTTTACCAAAAAACTAATTTCCTAATACTAAAAATTAAGACAAAGCAAATGATAATAATAAATCTTTTGAGATTGAATGGAAGACAAAAAATATAAGAAGTGAAGATAAGAATTTTACTATCATAGTGTTATTTATTTCTCCTAAATTCGTCTAAGAGTTCGATGTCTTCGTCTGAAAACTCTAATCCTTTTAACGCTTGAATTGTTAGATTAATCCACCTCTGAGTTGATAAAAACCGACCCCAGTCTTTTAATTTCTGGTCTAAGTGGCTGAACTTTTGTTTTTTAAAGGGTTTTTCGAGATTGATAAGTTTACTCTCCATTCTTTGTATTACTCCGGCTCGAGCGTTTTTGCTAACGCAATTTTCTGGATGATTTGGATTTATTTTGCATATTTCAAGTAGTGTGTAGGAAATGTATTGGATGATCTCGAAATCTACTGTAAAATCCATTTTTTGTAAGATAGTTTCGTGCACATTCCCCATATAGGCTATAATGATAGGATTTGTTAAATCTCTCGATCCTTGTTTCCCTAACGCCCATAAAGAAGGAATAAGAGTGTTCTTTTTCTGTGGTTTTGATATAAATTCTACCAGAAAAGCCAATATTTCGTTATCAGGTGGCATTTTTCCCAAGCTAGTGAGTATCGCACTTCTTATTTTATGAAAGATTGGTTCTTTTACCCAAGAAATTAAGGAAGTTATAACATTTCTTTGTAAGTCTACGGTCTTTGTTTTTCCTATTGTTTCAATCGCGTATCTTACTGAAATATTAATTTCTTTGGAGTTTGGATTATCCAAATTTTGTATCATATTCACATAACGTACCATGTTTTGGGTAACGCTATAGATAATGTTAGGATAATTTTCGTGGACTCGAGGTTCTGAAACAATATCTCCAAGTAGCAATATAATTTTTTCCCTTATTTTATGGTGAGTTTTTCTCTGTATTTTAAGCAGCCCTCTGACAACTCGATCAATATTCCTTGAGTTAACGATTTCTACCTCTGTAAGTTTAGCATAATTAGGTTTATTAGTATAAGGAATCGAATCGAAAAACTCTACGAGATCATTATATTGCACTACACGAGAAACGCTTTCTTTTTCTTTTATGAACTGTCGTGATTTTTCAATTTTTTCTTCGACGGAAGGTTCGATACTCTGCTTTACTTCGACGCCAGTCTTTTTTTGCTTTGTGTCTTTGTTGAAGTCAATTGTAATAGTAATTTTGTCTGAAGGAAAATCTTTTACCCACGCTTTGAATTCCATTACTTTAAGTAAATTGACATTTATTTTTGCTTTTATTTTTGTTTTAGAGTGGTAGAGTTTAGAAAGACTAAATCTGGGCTGCGCAAGTGGGTGCGATGAATTTGTTCGATATAATGGAATATCTATGTATTTCTTGCCTCCAATACTAAAGATAAACTCTTTTTCGTAAGGTAAAGGAACGCCTGAGGGGACAAGTTCTTTCATTTTGTGACCTTTCATCTCAAGAATAATTGATTCGGCTAATATTGCAGTAGGTCGGTAACCTTGGTGTAAGTAGTAATGGTAAATCGCTGCCCCTCTAGAGACTGCTTTATCTGGATCGGGAATGGTTTGAGGTTCCATACCAAAAAAAGCGGTCAATCGTTTACGAACCATAGGCAATTTCGTCATCCCTCCTGATAGTAATATCAAATCAGGTTTCACAATTTCGTTTAATTTTTTAAACGCTTTATTTAAAACATCTAATATAGGGGAAATCAAGTTTCTTTCGCTAATTCTTTCTCCGACATTCGATGTAGTGGGATATTTAATGTCTTTTGCTAAAAAATCTTCCATGATTTCCTCGTATTCTTTTAGAGATAATTCAATGCTTAAGGGATGTTGTTCTAACAAATAGCCCGCCATTATTGATTGACGCACATCTTCTGGCTCGTAATCTTCAAACATCTCTTCTCTTCGTAAAGCGTCGTTAGTAATCATTCGCTTAAAAGACTCCGCATAATAAAAAAGAGACATCTTAGCGTATTCAATTTCAATATCGGAGTAGTCTTGTAGTTTTAACTCGTTTTCCTTACAATATTTCTGAAACAAATAATCTGTAAGTTTTTCGTCAAAATCATCTCCTCCGATGTCCGTATACCTTGATATGGCGATATCTTCAATATTTACTAAGGGATGTTCCGGAGACTTAAGATTTACATCGTGTAAAGATACATCTAACGTCCCTCCTCCCAAATCATATACTAAAATGCGTTTCTTTGTTGAAAAATCTATTATGTGGTCGGGGATTTCTCCTTGTTTTTGCCGATTAACAAAATCATAGAGACACGCCCTCGGCTCGTCCAATAGAATGTTTCTTGGAGATCCATTGTCGTTCTTAACCTTTATTCCCGCTTTTCTCGCGGCTTCTAGCGTAGCGCTTCTCATTTCACTATCAAAAGATGCTGGAACCGTAACAACAATATCGTTTATAGTCGTTCGAAAAGTTCTTTTTATTCCAAAAAGCAATTGTTTCAAGATATAAGAAGAAATATCCTCAGGAGTAAAATCTTTTTCGTCTATAGTTTTTTTCCAATCCTGTCCCATTTTGGTCTTGATTGAACGAATTACTCTTCCTGGTTGTGTCTTTAACATTTGTTTGGCTTTATACCCAACTTCATGATCGTTTTGGTCTTTCGGTAAATAAAAAAACGAAGGTAAGAGTTGTTTCGCTTCCCAAGAACCGTCTGCCATTAGTAAATGCATGTCTACCATCCTTGGTTTAAAGATTCCGTTTTTTCCAACACTCCCCCATGCTATAGAGGAGTTAGTGGTGCCTAAGTCGATTCCTAAATAAAACTCTCTTGTCGTATCTGCCATTTTATTCTTTTCCTCCATCTATAATTTCTAAAACGCTCGCTTTTGAAATTAAGCTTCCTTTATAATACCAAGCTGGGGATCGCACTCTTGCTAGCACTTCCATTCCTTTTTTTAATTCTTGTCCCTTATATTCAAAATTAAAGATGTTTTCTATGGTTATTAATACCTCTTCTCCTAACTTATAATTAGTGGTAAGGGTTTGTCTATTAAAGAACTCTGCAAAAAGATCAAAAATATACAATATTGATTTAAGTTCAGGTGGAAATGGTTCCCAACCTGAACTTAATAATGTATCTAAAGTCGATTTAGCGATAAAGAAAGCGTCCAGCACATTGTTATTTTCAATAGAATTAAACGCTAAAAACACTTTTCTAAAATCTTGCTCGCTCGAAACTTTCTTCAAGTTATCCATTGATACCATTAGATCGTCGTATTGCATAGTAAGAAAATCGCATACCGCTCTAGATTCGCTAAGTTCGTTATTTAGTTTCTGATTTTGCTCCATCAAATCTCTTGGATTAATGGAAATCTCAGTTTCAAGTTGTTCTGCATCCTCATCAAACGCTTCCTCAGCATCAGAGTCCTCTGGTTCATGTAAATCAGTCTTTTTTGCTCGAACGATTATTCCTATGAGTTCAGGATGGAGTTCAAGATAAATCGAAAATAATTCTTGAAAGAAATACTTACATATCGCCCAATTGGCGTTTTTAAGTATTAGCTTAATTTCATCTACTATTTCGTTAGAAAACGCCTTATTCTCTGCAGATTCAAAAGCGTTTATTAAAATAATTTTAAAATTTTTAAAGGGATTTCTCTTTCTCATGAAGGAATTAATTTTTTTGATACTATTATTCAATTCTTTGTCGATCGGATAGTTTAAAAACATTATGAAGTCTTTAGTTAAAGACCGAAATCCGTCTAAATTTTTTTTATTGATATATGGTTTTCTATTCCTAAATCTGATAAATCCTAGATTTTTCACCATTTCAAAAATAAAACCTTGCGGTTTATTTGTAACCTTTGCTAAATCCTTCGTTTTATAATCTTTTTTTTGGATGTAATTTTTAATGATAACATATTCAGTAGCATTTCTCTCTTTAGTTTCTTCGTCTAAGACTTCTAATTTTTGAAAGCATTTAGCGTTCAGTTCATAAACAAGGTTTAATAGCTCTTCACTCAAACATTTCACCTAATTCTATTATTTCTTCATTTATAGATTTTATAATTGGTAATTTTCTGTTAATTTTTCTCTCACATACTTGTTGGAATTCTGCAATTTTTTGCGCTGGATTATTTCCATGGACTAACACGACGACTTTAGGATTTACCATCTCAACGAGATTAGCCAATTCAGACGCAGAAGAATGAGTACTAATGTAGAATCTATCAATGTGTGCGTTAAGTGGGATAATTTCACCGTTAAGAGATATTACTTTTTCGGTTACGCACTTTAATAGCTTTGCACCTGGAGACTCTTCGTCGAGATAACCAGTAAAGAATAAACCGTTTCCCTCGTAGGGGAGAATAGCTTCAGCCCATCGAGCGGACTTGCTCCCATTTAGGAGCATACCAGAACTTGAAATAATGGCTATCCCTGGATGACGCTCTAAAAACTTTTTATATTCATTCACATCATTATGTATACCCGAAATCAAGTTGCACGAGCCGTCCTTTAAGCTAAAAAACACGGATTCGCCTAACACATTGCTATAAATCCGAGTAATTCTCTTTACCAAACCATCTAAATAAACGGGAACGGGAATATCTTCTGCTTTATTACGCTCAATAAACATCTTGATAATGTCTTGAGCCTTACCTAAAGCAAAACTGGGGATCAGAACGTGGTTTCCCTTTTTGGTAATGTCCTTTACTTTTGAATATAATTGATCGAACCCTTCTTGTGGTGACATCTCGTGATTGGAACTTAAATAAGTGCTTTCCATAATCAATAGATCAACCTTTCGAGAAGGATAAGATAGGTCGGGGATTGAGGGCCTCTCATGAGTAGAGACATCTCCCGTATATACAAGGCTACCCTTTCTCGTTTTAATAAATATACTCGCTGATCCTAAAATATGTCCTGCGGGCCAAAATTCAAAGGTTATGTTAGTCTTTTTTATTTTTGTTAACTTATTATATGCGATTTCTTTTATGTTTGATAGACAATTCGATACTAAGTCGATTGAATATTCTACTCCCAGATAATCTTCGGAATATTTCTTGGTTCGCTTTTGGTAAGTTAAAGATTCATATATCTGCACTTTTATCAATGGTAAACTTTGTTCAGGAACAAAAATAGGGACCTTTGGATTGGCTTCAAACACTTTAGGTAGAGAGCCCACGTGATCGAGGTGGGGGTGGCTTATAAAGACCGCATCGATCTGGGACCAATCCTCGATTAATTCAAACATTTTAATGTATTTAGGCGTATTCTTAAAGCCCCTTGGTCTTAATCCTGCGTCTAATAAGAAGTTGAAACGATTTATCTGCACGAGATACGAGCTTGCTCCTATGTCGTTCCCTCCTCCGAGCGGCAGGAATTTTAACATATATAGACGCTCTCCTAATCCTCTTCGTGTTTATTAGGTGCTTTTGGGATAAATAACGGAACTAACGTCCCCTTATGGAGCTCTGCGTTCCAAATTCGAGCATACCCTTGACCAAGACTAAATATCAAAGTCACGTATTCTCTACCAAGCGTATCTTTTATCCAATTTCCTGAAGTTGCTTCTAATCCCATAATAATTTTAGTTTGGAACACTCCAATAATTTCAGGTATTATGTCGTGGGGTTGTTGAGAGGCAAAAATTAAACCAAAGTGCTTTTTCCTTCCGCGTCGAGCGATACGAATTAAACTCTGGGAAACCCGTCGCAAATATTCTTTTTCTCCGGGATTAGCACTTTTTGGAAATAGCTCGTGAGCTTCGTCTAATACCATTATAACGGGAGTTTGATCGTTTTCGTAAATCTTCTTTCTGTTAATCATTAAAAGTAAATATAATAAAACCGGCATTTTATCGACAATGTGATCGATTTGGATGACAGATACTTGACCGGGTACTAAAATATCCTTTATTTGTAATACTTTACCTCCTTGATCAAACATATCAACGGGGCCATTAGTTATTGCCCCTTGAATTGCCTTAGCAACTTGAGAGTTTAGCGTGCTGCTTTCTCGTCGTATAATTTCGTTAATTTTGTTAGAAAAATTTTCATAATTGACTGCGGGATAATCCTTAAATATCATCTTAACCATCCGTTTAAAATTCGTGGAAGAAGTGGGGGGCAACTCTGGAAACAATAAACTAATTAGTTCGGGATCAATGGCGTTTAACGATAGTGTGTGCGTTCCATCGCCACAATCATGTATAATCTTAAATACTTTTAATTTATTCACTATTTTCATATCCAGTAACTTCCAAAGTTCCTCGTCAAAGGTTGTAGCGTATTTAGTGTGTTTATCAAGCTGACCAAATTGCCCTGTGATATCCAATACTATAACAGCTGGAGGTAGTCCATCTCTTGTTCCAACATATTGCGATATGCCATTGATTAGAATTTTTAATAAATTAGTCTTTCCCTTTCCAGGAGAACCAACAACAAATATCCCTTTATACCCCGTTTCCTTAAACGAGAACGGGTATTTATAAATAAGTTCCATATCGGGTAATTCATTTTCTAACATTTCGTAAGTGACTAATCCTAAATTGATCCCCTCACTAAACAAATTCATAATTCTCATCAATTCTGGTTTAGAGGGAAGTCTAAAATAATAACTAGAAAAATTAGCTGGAAACAAAACTTTTGAATACCGTTGATTCTCGTAATACATAAAAGGAGAAGTCTCGATCAAAATATTGAACATATCAATCCTGCGAAACGGGGCGGAGAGCGTCTTAGGAAAAGACTTTATTTCTTTCACTTCTACGATGGCAGACGGCATTTCTTTTATTTTTTCGTTCGTTGTTATCAGAACCTGACCGGGATATAACTTCCTTTGAAATTCTTGTTTTATTGCACCTGAGAGTAAATTGCCTTTTTCTGTAGATAACAAATATTCACGCTGTTCCGATTGTATGACGATCCCAATAGCGTCCTTAGGAACAAGTTCCTTATCTGCTAGAGTTTCTGGAGTAGAAATAGCTTGCTTACCTACCTTGGTTGCTGTCGATTTCACTTCTTTTTGTATTAATGTTTGAGTAGTCTTTTTTATTTCACCGGATTTAGTTACAGTCTCTCCAAAACTTTCTAATTTTTGTTCTTCTTTCTCCAAATCTAAATCCAAATCGATTGGTTCGGAGACTTCTTCCTCTGCTCCAGACAATTGTATAACTTTGCTCTCCTTATCGCAATCATCATAAAAATCGCATTCCTTACATTTACTACTCATTAAAACGTGAGGAATATCTCCTTTTTCTTCATAATCAAACAGTTCTTGGACTTGGGAATTAACTTTATCCCTATGGAAATCGGTGAACGCTATATCAAATTCCTTTTCGCCGTAATAAAGGATTTTTAGCCCTATACACTTCATTTCGCTTTCTTGTTCGTATACAACAGCATACCCAACCGCTTCTAGAACGTGACTTTCAAAAGGTTCGTCGGGGACAATTCCGGTTTTGAACTCCCATATAAAAAATTCTTGTTCTTGTTCTTTCTCAACTAAACAATCGATTCTTCCGTATAGTTGAGAATGTTCTAATCCTACTTCCCATTCAAATTTCGGATCTCCTTTGAAATAAGTTCGAGGTAGTTCATCAGATCTAAAAAGATCATTATCTTTTACGAGTTTTGTGGCAGCGTTGCTAATTTGAGACACAAATCCGTTTCGACCCTCCATCATCCTCTTAAAACCTTTATTGAGTGGAACTTCATAGGCCAAATACGATGGATCGCTTTCCATTGTTACCCTTGCTTGATCCACAGCTGCTTCGAGGATTAACTTTAAACGGTTAATACCACATTGTTTTTCACGGCGGCTATACATAATATCTGTCCATTCTTCGTGAAAATTCTTAAAAACTTCGTGAAGGATTCGTCCTATAACTTTTTTTTTAGTATCTTTTTTTCTTATTTCTTTCTTTCTTAACGAGAGAATCCCTTGTTTTTTGCAATAAGAATACCTTTCTAACGTTGATATAGGGATTTTACCCGATGGAAAAGAGATTTCAACGCCCATTTTCACACCTTATTTCAATTTTTAACAAAAAAGCAAAAAAAATTGTCTTTAATTTGATTATATCTTCATTATTATTTAAATCATGACTGACCTTTATCACATAAAATTTCTTGATAAAAACCGTCTCTAATGTATTTTTGCATTTTTTTGGATATAATATTATTATCAGATTACATATATTTAAAATTGGCGTTAAACTGAAATTTAATCTTCATGATATAAAGTCTTATAAAACTTAATTGTATTTGAATTTTAATTTATTTGTCTTATTTTTATTTAAATAAACTCGTGATTTCTGTAATAAAAGTAATAAATAAGACTCTTTAGAAAAACGTTTAACATTAAATAGAAAATTTGTATGTATGATTATAAGACAAAAAAAAATATAAAAGCGAATTAAAAATGGTAAACCATCATAGAAAAAGTTTCTTTGGCTCGAAAACTGGGATTATCTTTGATAGCAATCCATCAAGCAGTCCTGATATCTTTTTGACGTTCATCAAGAAAAAGGAGGACGGTTCGTGGGAAAAACCTTCTCAAAAAGAGGGTAGAACGATAAAGCTCTCTTTAGTGGATGTTGCCTTTATGCTCCGGGTTTTGCGCGGGGAAAAAGACGCTTGGGAAACCTTCCATTCTTACGACGGGCGAGATACGCCCATATTGTTCGAACGGGACTCTAAAGACAGAGAGAGACTAAAAGTAAAGGCGGGAGATTACTTAAAACTATTAAATTACGGCGAGGTAGAAGTCTTTAAAGCACTTCTTACGCACGTGTTTCAAGAAAAAATAATAGCTTCAACCGAAGCTAAAAAACGGGAAGATCATTCTGGTGCTGCGCTTAAAAAAGAACCTAACCGAATAACTGTCGAAGAAACGTCGGAGGAAAAAATCGAATCGGTTGTAGAGGAAACTGCCGAGTTATCCGGTGTGTGCGAAGCAAAGACGGAGAAAGCCCTTCTGATAGCCTTTGAGGGAAAAAAAGCGATTTGGGTGCCAAAATCTGTTATTCTTTCTGACTACGACTCAGATTCTAAAACGGCTCAAAATTTTGAGGTCGACACCTGGATATTGAAAAAAAACAACTTGATGTAGAGATGCTTTATCGTGAAAAAAAAGTCTTCGATAATAATAGATCACTACGGAAACCTTAAGTTCTGGCTTTACGTAGCTCCTGAGTCGAGAGTACCTTCTATATTAGATTTCGAAAACAAAGAGGTGAGGGATAACTTAATCAACCCCAACGAAGTGGTAATTAAAGACGAAAAGATAACGATGATTATTATTTATCCCTTATCGGTAGAAGTGAGACTTTCTTTGGAGAAGAAAGGAGGTTTTACGAGGTTGGACGTTTTTAAAAACATATACGAGGCTTACAAACGGATCTACGAGGAAGAGGAAAAAAGCGTTGGCGACCCTGGCAGCTACGACAATTTGTATAACCGTAAAAAATCCGAGGGAAAATACGGAATATGGGGGCACTACCTCGGCGACTTAGTCATAGAAAGCGTAACATACAACCAAAAAGAGAGGGAACTTGACATGTTCATCGGTTCTTAAAAGAAAAGTTATCATATATTTAATATCGTTGAAACCCTCAGAAATTAGGAAACAGATAACAAGGAAAAGTCCTGACTACTCGTATTATCTATAGATATATTTACAATATAGGTGTAAAAGGTTTAAACCTTTATTTTTGTTTTTTTTCGACTTTTCATAAAACTTATGTTTTTTCAGGTTATTAAAGATTTTCTGAGTGGTGATTTACAACCTCAAAAAATAAAAGCAAATCAAAAACAACTTAGCGAGCAATTAATCATATTTTCCTTTAAATACTCCTCGCGCCAATGGTAGCGTTATGATAACACCTGATAATTAATAGGTAAATGTCATGGAAAAAGCAAAGAATTGTAGCGGAACTAATTTTTTCTCTCAAATCTCTTTAGAATTAGGTTTTGACGACATCGCGAGAGAAAAAACGAGAGAGCGGCTAGACCGTTGTCCTATAGAAAGCACGCTATCGAGCGAGGAAGACGAACTTCTAATGTTTCTTCTCTATCGAGCGATCCTATATTAATTTCTAATTATTTTTTTTGTATTTTGGAGAACAAGCATAGTAATTAGTCATTTATTATAGAAGAAAAATTTAAAATTTTAAACAGGTTATTTTTTTGAAAAGCGGTCTATAAAATACAAACCGACCGCTGCAACTACTATGCTTACGGAAGCACTTACGGCATGGCTTACCAATTCCATTAGCGGGTACAATTGGTAAGCGAATTCCAAGGGGAAGCTAACGTATACGCCTTCAGAAATTAGAAACGACAATTTGGAAACGACGTATGCCACTAAGTAAACGGGCATTGCCAAAAACGCGAACCACAACAAATTTTTAATTACAGCTTTGAGAGTTTTCAGAATTTTCATGGTATACTCTTTTTATAAATTAGTTTATTATAAAGGTTTGCTCAACGCTTTGCTGCTTGAAAATAAAAGAAAAAAAGCTAACTTAGAAATTTAGGGAATTTTTCCTATTTTGATTTCTTCATGGTTTTATGAAGAAGAATTCGATAAAACAGACAGCCTAGAGGAGTTCGACGAGCTAAATTTGGAATTGGAATCTGTGTTCGCAGACAAGGAGCAATCGTTCCATCCACGGAAGAAGAAATAGGCAGAATCATAATACTATAAATCCTTTTTTATTCATTTTTACTTTTTTTTCTCACTTTTTACAAGTATCAATTATTATAAAAAAAAAAGACAGCGAGAACCGTCTCAAGAGGGGGTAAGGTGTTGGTAATAAACTAAGGTTATGATACAACATTAACACGGGAGTATTTAATGATTATAGGTAGAATTTTATTTAATTTACATTTCAAAAATACCATAAAAATATATTTTCATTCTTACATTAAGATAACATAGAATTACATCAGTGAATAGATTTTCTCACCATTCCCAACAAAAATCTTTTCTCTATTATGATCCTATATAAAAGCTAACAGTTTGTTTCAAAAATGAAAGATATAAATACTGATAAATCTCTACCCATTGAATTTGAAGATATTAACATAAAAGAGGGGACGGCAAAATTATTAAACCTTATTAAATGCTATCCTTACCATCCTCTAAAAGTCGATATAAATAGAGTTAGATGGATGTGGGACAATGATTTTCCATTACAATTTCCTTTTTATGGTGTTATCGAACAATGTCATAGAAAAGGATTTGTTTTACTAGCAGATTGGCTTGAATCCGTGGGACGATTCAGAAGTTTTTATCGAACAGATGTGCTAAGATTTAGAAATGTAATTTCTGGTCATTTCATTGAATTATTCAGAGAGTTTGGATATAAAAAAGAGAAAGACCGAATAGTTGTTAATAATAGTTTTAAGGAATTAAACTGTTGGATAAGTGAAATTAATAAGAAAATTAGTTATTTAGATCATAAAGGTGGATGGAGCAAAGAATTTTCATTCCAAACACAAAAAAGAAAAGAATACACAAAAGCTTACGGAAAATATGCGAGAAAAAACCAAAAAAAATGGGAAAAGGCAACCCAAAAATATCAAAAACAACAAGATGAATTAAGGTCTCGAGATGATGCGGATTTTGACGAAGTTGAATCAGAAAAATTATCAGATAAATTATACAAGTATCAATTAAAAAACTCCAACATTAAAGAATTAGCTAGAAAAACACTTCCATTAGAAGAAGAATTTAGAAAAGTATTTTTTACTAATTCTGATGATGTTCGGAACATTTTGACATCAAAAGAGTTTGATGATTTATTTGATGAAATATTTCGCTTGCTTGGTTTTGATTTTATATCTTGCGTGAATGGAAAATTAAAAATCATTGGAAATAGTGTTGAAGAGATAGAAGAAAAAAGGGTTTATAAAAACCTTGAAAAATATCCAAAAGCTTTAGAAAACTTAGATAAAGCTTATGATCATCAATTAAATGCCGAGTGGAATGATGTATCGCTTTATTGTTGTAAAGCACTTGAAAATTTTTACAAAAATCTCTTAGGAAATGAAAAGAAATATAGAAAATTTAGTTTATCAGATTTAACCAAAGAAATAAGGAAGAGAAAGCAAGATTTATTTAAAAAATCAGATAGTGCTGTAATGGATGGGATCGATCATCTTCTTTTATCTGGGATTAATACAGTTGGAACCATAAGAAATACGAGAGATTCGGGACACGGTAATGATAGAGATGTTCTCGAATGGGAAGCAAAAATGGGTTATAATTATACAATTCTTTTATTAGGGACATTATTAGAAATAGAGAAATAATAGATGTTAATTAAGGGATTATTTTAAATTAAGGAAGGGTGGTTGCCAAAAATTATAGCCCACCAAAGAAATCCGTTCATTCCCACCATCAATAACCTGTTAGAGTCGTTTCATAAGAAATTCTGAAAATGGGTGGAACTTTTTTCTGAAAATGGGTGGAACTTTTTTCTGAAAATGGGTGGAATTTAAATATAGAGTGTGCGGAGAGGTGGGTAATTCTGCTCATCATATCTATTCAAGAAAGTATTGTCAAGAACATAATAAAACTAAATTAGAATGGGATACTAGAAATGGTATAACTGCATGTTATGAATGCCATAAGAAAATAACAATTGATGGAAGAAAATGGTTTGAAGAAAATGAAAAATACTTTAAAAATCACTAAGAAGAAATCCTAATCTATGATAACTAGTATAAGATGATTACTTCTTCCAAAAGTAGCAAATTTATACTCTTCATTAAAAAAAGTAATTTCCTTTTCTTTTATATCAAAATATGTAAATAAACTGAGATTTTAAATGACCGAATTAGTAATTGATATTTGTTATGAGTGCAACTCAAGTTGCAACTATTGTCAATGGGATAAAAATAATTATGATCGTAAATTTAAAGAAATTCATTTGCATGATCTTTTGATTCCCCCTGAAAGTCTTAGAGCTCTAAATATAGATAGAATAGTTTTATCAGGTGGAGAACCAACCTTATCAAAATATATCCAAGAAGTAGTTAAATACTATAATCAATTGGAACTTCCTATTCGAATTATTTCCAATGGAATTTTGCTGAATCAAAATAAAATCCAATTACTTTCAAATCTGGGAATTAAAGAAATTGTGTTTTCAGTAAACACTTTATCTATTAAAAGTAACAGAATGCATTCTTCCAACCAATCAATACTTTTTAAAAAAATTTTAGAAAATTTAAAGAATACTTCCGTTATACATAGAGATAGTCCATCTATTGTTTCATTCCTTGGGCTAAATGTGGTATTAACTTCGACGAACTGTAATTGGTATGAAATTGAAAAAATAATTTCTTATTCACAAATCAATGGTATTGACCAAGTAAAATTTCAACCAGTTTTTGATGATGGTTATTTATCTTATAACGCTCCTATGTTAAATTTAACTCAAAAAAACATCAAAGATTTAGATACAATATATTCAAATTTTAAACATAAAAAATGTAAATCAAATTTTACCAATATTATCGAATTTTGGAAAGATTTAAAAAATCTTATTGAAGGTAAGACTTTGGTTCCCAATAAATGTGCATTGAGGAATAATACTGTATTATTACACGAAGGATTATTGAAATTTTGTTTCTGGTGTCAACACACAATCTATGGGAAGTCAAGCACAAAATTTTCTCATAAACTAATTAATGATGTAGGCGAGGAATTTACCAAAAATTTGGAAAGTTGTATAGTTAAGCCGTATTGCTTTTGTCTCCAACCCATCAACCATAAGTGGTCATAAAAACAGGTGAATGATAATACTTATTTCTATAATAATTCCAACATCTAGACAAGAAAACCATACGCTAGAATCTTTCTTCAAATTAAATATCCCTGATGGATATAAAATCGAATTAATTTTCATTATTGACAATCCTTCAGCAAATATAGCTAATTTAGAAAATATTAGCTTACGCTATGAAAATATAAAAACAGAAATCTTTAAGAATTTCAAGAACTTAGGTGCTTCGGCTTCAAGAAATAAGGGAATTGACCTTGCTTCCGGAGATTTTCTTCTCTTCATGGATGATGATTGCGTTGCCAATCGTGACTTGCTTCTAAATTATATTGAAATCCTTGGAAAATATCCAGACCATCCTGGTTATATCGGTATTACAAATATGCCGGAAGCACATTCAAGTTTTGAAAAAGCTATTAGATTGAGTGATATGTTACATTTTTTCACTCTTGCTGAAAAGAAAGAGGAGATGTATTGGGGTATAACTGCTAATCTATTAATTCGAGCTGACGCAATAGGCGAAATAAGATTTCCTATTCACTATCCAAAAAAAGGGGGAGGGGAAGATATCAATTTTTGTTTAAAAATAATAGAAAAATACAATGGCAATAATCGTAATAATTTAAAGTTATTTAAATCATCTCCTGGAGCACGAGTCAACCACCCTTTCTGGTCAGAATCTTGTAAAAGCTATATAAGATTTTTTCGATGGGGTTATGGTGATGTTTATTTACACAGAGATTTCTCTCAATATCGATTTCATCAATATCCAAATTTAATTGAGTATTTTACTATTTTACTGATTTTAATCTTGATAAATTTAATATTTCTTCCTGAATCAATTTTCAAACTCATAATATATTTATTAATTAATCTATTTTTGTTTTGTCTGTGGGAACTTGTATGTGAAATGAGGAAATTTAAATCCCAAAGAAGGAATTTTAATTTTACTTCACTAGTAAAGGCGGTACTAATTCGACAGCTTAATGATTATGGTCGGTATATTCATCAAATGCCCAAATTTTGGAAATTTACAGAGAGATGGGATTATTTTTGTACGGGAGAATCTATAAGATATGAGCGATTAAATGCCTTGAAAAAATTTATCGGATATTTATCTATATCACTATTCTTATTAATTATTCTAATATTTTAAAATGGATTAAAAATGAGTAAGAACAAACTAAATTACGATTCTCTAAGGCATTTCTATAAATCACACCCTACAATGCTTAGTTCTCCTTATACCCTTCATATAGATCTTTTTAGAAAATATGGAAAAAGGCTAACACCATTAGGTTTAAAAATTTTTTCTAAATTCCATTTTAAAGATGCCAGAATTTATGATTTCGGCTGTGGAACAGGCAATTTCTTAGCGTTTTCCAAATTAAATGGGGCAGAATTGTGTGTAGGACGAGATATAGAGAATTTTATAATTAAAGAGAATGTAGGATGTATTGATATAATTGAAATTAGTTCAAATCTACCGGTAAAACAAAAGAGTAACTTCTTTGATATTGTAGTCTGTACAGAAGTTTTAGAGCATACAGGAAATAAATGGAAATCAATTATAAGAGAATTGTTAAGAGTAACAAAAAAAAATGGAATTATTTTTATAAGCACACCGAATTATTTTAATCTATTAGGAATTGTAAAGTGGTTTTTTGAAATAACGGGCTTTTATAGAAAACATACATGGGCTCCATTTCAGAATTACACACCTCAAACTCATGAATTTCCTTTAAAATCTTGCAAAATACTAAATGAAATAAGAAAATTTAATGTGAAAATCATAGAAAAAAAGTCCTTTTGGTGGATAGATTCATGGTTACCATGGATACATCGCCATCCAGAAGAGAAATTATACACAGGATTCATTGAATTTTGGAGATATAATGTTGATAATGCCTTATCAAGGAATCCTTATGGTGGGCTTCAATTTTACTGTCTTATAGAAAAACAATAAAGGATGAAATCACTAATGTTTCAGAGAAAAAGAATCCTTAGCTTGCTAAATAACCAAGAGTATGTTGAAATTCAGTCTTGATGGGCTGATTTGTTTTATTCACTCCGAAAAAAAAAGAGTATTACATAGAACTAATTGAAAATACTGCCAATAAATTTTTAAAATTGGTATATTTTGAATACATCAAGAAGGGACTTACAGATGAATGTTACTACAAGACACTCAATAATTATCATTTAGTCCCCCTATATTTTAATGTTGCAATGAACATTCTTGTGCAAGAAAATAAGCGATACAAACCAAGATGGCTAATAGAAGAATATATTAAATTGTCCCTTAAGGTTAAAACATCAAATCAAGAAATGTTTAATAATGTCGGAATAATTTTACAACTATTTTTAGAAAAGCAGAAAGATCCGTCAGGGGTCTTAAAAACATTTATTAAAATCGATGGAAAGATATTGAAAAGGGCATCTATACCAAATAGTGTATTTAATGCGATTGATTATTGGGTAGATGAAGTTTTTTATGGAAATGTGACGACCGATCTTAGTTTTACAGATAATATTCTTATTTTTTATGAAAAAATGAATAAGGATGATGAGATAAAAGGAAAAAAATACATTTTTGCTATGAAATATTTAAATTTTTTTAAAACGAAAGTAGATAACGAGGAGTGGGATGAAGATGATATGCAATCAATGGGGATAAAACGTAACTTTTTAAATATAAAATTGCAGATACTCCAGAAATACTGCTCAGATCGAGATAAACTATGTAATGATGTGAGATGTGAAATAGACAGTATTAACAAATTGATTCCTAGATGCAATTATGGTTCAATCCCACTTTCTGAAGGAGGTAAAATCCCAAATAATCATATAGAAAAGATATTAGAACCTTTTAAAAACGATACCCCAGAACAAATTATTAATAAAATAATTCTATCTGATTGTTTTCTTCCGATTATACCTAGAGAAATAAGTAGTGTAACAGGTTTTTTACCAACGATATATTTTTCTGACGGGAATGTAAAAAAATTTGAAGGAGGAAAACAAATAAGCTCTCATGGAACATCCGATATTTTGGCAAAATGGGTTAATTATGAATGTGATTGGAACTTTCGATTGTTTCTATTCCAAAGATTAACAGATAAATTCGATAAAGATGATCTATCTACAATAATTCTTTCTTCAATCCAATATTCAGAAGTTATTAATGAAGTATCAAAAAAAATATTCCAATGTAGTCTGAAGTCCTATTTTAATGAAAATTATTTTGATTGTATTCAATCGTGTTTATTCCAAATCGAAAGTATTTTAAGAGAAATTTGTAAAAAAAATAATATTGAAACCATAAGTATCGAAGAAAACAAGGAACGCCAAAGATCTATAAGACCTTTAATAGCAAAACTAAAAAAAATTGTAAATGAAAAAACCTTGATTTTTGTCGAATGGTTACTTTTAGATGAAGAAGGCCAAATATCGAAAAATTATCGAAATGTAATTGCTCATGGATTAGACTCAATTAATCAATTTAATGATATTTATACAAAAGCTAATGCGCTATCCATAATATTAATCTATCTAAGTCTTTCAAAATACGGTTTAAGCTAAATTAAGGATTTAAATTTATATTTAGGTAAAATTTTAACTACTTTTTTGGCTTATGGTATAAATTTCTTCTTTAACATTAAAGATTATTAAGCATTTCTATCCAAAACAGATTTTTTTTTATTGATTTTTTGGACACTTGTGCACCTAATAATGAGGTAAATAATATGAGTTGGAAGGAACTTTCAGAAGGAAGAGGTACTCCAACCCATGAGACACGCACTATTTATGCGATAATTGGCTCCAATCCATCATTTAATAAGAAAACTCAAAGTAATAGACCTATACTTGAAATTGCTAAAAACTATAGAAGATTATACAAAAAATTAAGTAAATATACACATTTTAAAGATAAACAGAAATAATCTTAAATCTTCGAGATAGATTTTTTAACCATATCTTGTTTTAGAGAAAGAGTAAAGGAAATGCTTGACAATTTTTTCAAAAGAGTTAGAGAGTACGTAAAAAGGACCAAAAAGATAAGTTTAGATTAATTTTAAAATGGCTCATATAGTCAAGTTAACGGATATCAAAGAAATAACTTGGGAACTTGTTCTTCACTATTTAGAAAATTATCAAAGAGGATATAAAAATAAAATATTTTATAAAGATTTTATCTTTTTAACCAAAGCACAATTGAAGGTTAGTAACAAACAAATCAACCTTATCAGATCAATAAATCTAAGCACACTATCATTTTATCTTTTTTAATTTAGGAGATATCATCTGTATCATGACGAAAGAAAATACAGTCCAAAAAAAGAAAGGTAGAATACAAGTCAAAATCATAATCCAGAAATTTGTAAAATTCTTAAAAAAAATATGGGATTTTTTTACTAAGTCTGTATTACCTTATATATTTACAATATTATGTGTAATCTTATTAGTAGTAGCTAACATTTTTATTCTTGCGTATCCCCAATCAATAACTATCAACGATTTTGCCTCTATATTTAATCTATTAATATCAATTAGTATTTCCGTTTTTGCTCTGTCTCTAACCATATATACTTTAATCTTAAAACTCACACACGGTCAAACAATTGCGAAATATATCGTTTCTGATATTGAAATGAAAAGAATCAGCAAAATTTTCTTTTTATTAATATTATTATTG
>DAOUUT010000109.1 GCA_030668025.1 Promethearchaeota archaeon | reverse complement strand
GATATCGATCCACACGAAATTGGCAAAAATTATCCTGTTGCAGTTGGAGTAGTAGGAGACGCTAAAGCGTGTTTGCGTCAAATTATTGAAGAATTTGGTGATTACACAATAAATTACGAAAAAACTGATTATTTTAAAGAAATACAAAAAGAAAAGAAAAAGTGGTTCGAATTTCTTGACGAGCATCGAGACGATTTAAAAGTACCAGTAATGATTTCAACCGTTTTAAGGGAAGTAAGAAAGTTTTTCGATAGAGACACAATAATTGTAACTAGCTCCGGTAATGTACAAGCTCAAATGATCCAAGAGTTAGAATTTTACGAGCCTAAAACTTGTATTACTGCTGGAGGATTCTCTACGATGGGATATAGCGTCCCAGCTGCAATTGGCGCAAAACTAGGTTCAATAGATATAGGAAAACCTAATCGTCAAGTCGTAGCACTCGTAGGTGATGGTGATTTGATGATGACGATTTCGGAGCTATCTGTAGCAGTTCAATTAGGATTAACTAACATCTTCTTTATAGTTTTAAATAATCATGGTTGGATTGCTATCAAGGATCTTCAGCAAGCAGCATTTGGCGAAAATCGAGGTTATGGCACTAGTTTTTACGATAAAAGTGGAAATACCTATTCTCCCGATTTTGCAAAAATAGCTGAGGGTTTTGGATGCTACTCTGAGAAGATTTCTAAAAAAGAAGAAATAATTCCCGCATTAGAGCGAGCGACCAAATCAAATAAGCCTGTGGTTATAGAAATTCTTGTAAATAGAGATTATCCTCATACCGGAAGTCCTGCATGTGGTTGGTGGGATGTACCAATTCCAGATTATCTAACAGAACGTAGAATGAAGTACGAAGAAGAAATAAAAGGAGAAAAATTATAAATTTTTCAATTACTACATCACTTTTGTTTAATGTTGTTCCTTGAATTTTTCAGAAGCAGGTTCTCCACCAATTCCCCAATGAGTCTTTGGAATTTCGTGAACAATTACTTCTACAGCGTGTTGGGGGACGCCTAAATCAACAAAGACTTTGGTTATGTTTTGTATTACGGTTTTAACTCTTTCATCTCCAAAGCCCTTCCAAACATTTACATGAATAATTGGCATTTTTTCACATCTAATTTGTATTATTATGTGATATGATTCAACCTTTTAATTTTAATTTTTTTCATAAAAATAAAAAAAAAGAAATTTAATAACCAAATTATTATATTGAGTGAGAATTGTTATGAAAGATTTTTTGGAATTATTTGAAGAAAAAAGTATTGATTACATACAATTTCAATTTACCACGATTTTAGGGGAATTTAAGTGTGTTGAATTTCCAGCAAAAATCTGGGAAGATATGAAAGAGGGAGCCGGTATTGATGGGTCTAGTCTTGGTTTTTTAAAAACAGAGCAAAGCGACATGAAAATCGTGCCAGATTTAAACACGTTTGCGATACTTCCATGGAATCATAGGGTGGGGAGATTTATTTGCGATATCACCGACAATAAAGGACTTGCCTATCCTACCTGCCCAAGAGGGATATTAAAGAGACTTTTAAGCTATGCAAATTCTAAGGGTTATGAATTTCTAACAAGACCAGAATTAGAATGGTATTTACTATCAAACGATCTAGAATTTACCGATAAAGGCGCTTATATGGATGTGCCTCCAAAAGATTCATTTCACGAATTGCGACGTAAGATAACCGATGATATGATTAGTATGGGCATTAAGCTCAAAACTATTCACCACGAAGTTGGACCGAGTCAACACGAAGTAGAATTTATAGCTAATAATGCGTTATATCAAGCTGATAACGTCCAAACAGCAAAAATGATAGTACACGTCGAATCATATTGTAAAAATTTAATTTCTACATTCATGCCAAAACCATTTCCGTTAGTAGCCGGAAGTGGTTTACATATTCATCAATATTTAGTTAATAATGGGAAGAATGTATTTGCTGATGCTGACGCAGGTGTCAGCGACCTCCTCCGTTACTATATTGGGGGGATTCAAAAGCGTGTAGACGCCATCTCAGCCATTTTAAATCCTATCACAAATTCTTATAAGCGACTTGTTCCTAATCACGAAGCGCCAGTTTATGTGTCTTGGGGGGTAGGTAACAGAACCGCTTTAATTCGCGTGCCAGGATACGAAAAATCAGCTAGGGTAGAATATCGCGCTGGTGATGCGGCCATGAATATTTATCTTGGAACTGCCCTTTTACTTGCCTCTGGCTTAGATGGCGTAAAAAATAAAATCGAACCCAATACTCCAACTACTGAAGATATAGACTCTTTAACTGAGGAGAAGCGAAAAACCTTAGGAATTAAAAAATTACCCCCGAGTTTGCAAAAATCTTTAGAGGCGTTCGAGAACAGTAAATTTATCAAGAAAATTCTTGGAAAACAATTGGTAGATATTTATATAGATGTTAAACAAGAAGAAATTGATCACTACCAAACTGCTAAAAACAACGGAAAAGAAGCTAAATGGGAATTGGATAAGTATTTGTTGTTATAAATTATTTATAAATCGCGTAATTTTCTTCTAATTTTATTTTTAGTTTTGATGAAAAATTAAATCTTACAGCATAAAAATTAAAAATTATATCATCAATTGATTTCTGTTCGCGTGTATAATCATAACTTAAGTTTTTTTTCTTATTTACAATTATTTGTTTAACCAATACTTCAATTTCTTCTTGCGTTTCTTTGTTGGGCTTAATAAAAGGCAATGAATGAATCCCAGATATTTGAATGCTGCTGGTATTGTTTATAATTCCTTTAGATAGATAATTATATAGAGAACTATTCAATAGTCCCAAGAAATATTCAATAGAAATCGATTTTTCCTTAGCGATAAAACCAATTGCCTTATTCGAGTCCCAATAGCAACCTTTTGGCATATAACGGGCGGCTAACCTTGAGCTAATACCGCTAATAACGACTCCTTCTTTTTCAAAAGGCACATTACTTGGAATGTCGTAAACAGAGATCGACTTTTCGTTCCAATCTAAAGCTTCCATAATAGGTCTATAATATTGATCCCCTCCACCTCTTTTTAGATAAGGTTTCCATCTCTCTGTTTTCAAATCGCTTCTTAAAATAGTTTTGAATTTCTCATTTTGTTTAATTTTTGTATAGTTTTTCTTTCTGAAAATATCTGCTAGTTCCGTACTTTCAATCGCAGCAATGTACTTCTTATTGTTATGAGTATGCATCCCAATGTACCCTTTAATAAAATTATCTAGTTTAGGAGCGTTTTCAAACAAATCAATTATTTGGTCCTCTACTTCAAAAAAAAATATGTTAAAAGGTAAAGATCTATATCTTCTCTGCTTGATTTCGTTTACAACTTTTGGTTTCCAATATTCGTCTTCATTTCTTATTCTCGAAATTATACTCATTAAATTATTATCTCGAACTTGCTCATTAGTTTCTCCAGAACGCTTAGTTAAAAAGATTATTGCTGGATATGTGCTAACGTTCTGTTTATCAAATAAATTAGTTGGTGCGAGTAATATTTCGTTTATTATACAATTATTAAGAATGAATTCTCTTAATTTTTTATGAGTGCTTAAAGTTAAGAAAGTATCGCTCGTGATGAAACCTAATTTCCCACCCTCCTTCAAACGCCATATACTATTCACTATAAACATTGAATAAGTTTCGTGAGCGTTGATTTTCCCATAAATCTTTTTTAATTTTAGCCGATTTTCTCTCACGTAACTACTTGCCTTATTTAAGTAAGGAGGGTTTCCAACAATAAAATCGAACTCGTCATAGCAATCCGAATCAAACGATATTAAAGTATCTACTGCTTTAAAGGATATACCTAATTCTTCAATATCTGTTTTATAAGCAAGGTTCACATCATAAGCAGAAATCTGTGCTTTTTTAATTCCAGCTTTTAATAACGATTTAACAAAAGCTCCGGGACCTACGCACGGATCTAATACTTTATGATTATTTTTTATTTTACCTAATTTAGATACGATATAATCTGCCGTTTTTGGAGGAGTTAAAACTACTCCTAAATCCTTTTTGTTCGAGTCTAATATTGTTAAACACTTTAAAATTTAATATCTAAATTAAGTTTGGTTATCAAATACTATTAAGTTATCGATTATCATCTCACACAAACCCCTCAACAAAGAACTGTCTATTTTGTCTACGGTATCGCGAATCGAATGAATATATTTATACGACTCCATGTCGCCAATTCCTATCCCCTTAAACTTATTCTTTTTTAAGTAATATCCATCCGAATGAGAGCCAAAATATATTTTCTTAGGATTTCTTTTAATTTCCAAACCCTTATTATTATTTAATAGCGTATTATAAATGGATTTAACATTTTCTGACATTTTTTTACCGGGAAATAAGTATATATTTTTGGCGATCGCGTCAAAATTGAAAATTATGGATTTCTTTTTGTTAATGTGTTCTAATTTATAGCAGAAATTCCGGATTCCCATAGTTCCACATTCTTCCGCGCCCGTAAACACGAACCATAAATTGAAATGATTTAACCTAAATTCTGGTTTTGAGTAGTAATTTAACAATTCAAGTACGCACGCAATTCCAGAAGCATTATCAATAGCTCCTTTAGATTTGTTATTTGTGGCGTTTAATAGGATAAAAATTGTGGATATTATGTTAATTGCAATTGGAAATGCTCCGATGATGTAAAACAATAATGAATATGAAACGAAAATATAGTTCTTGCAAACTATTATAATAATTATTGTAAGGGATGAGAAAACCCAAGCTCTTATAACTCTTATTCTTACAAGAATTGAAAACCTTTGCCCTTTTGAGTCTAAATGGCAAAAAAATAGAACATCTTTTTCGCGGTTGCTATCATCGATTTTCTTAATTTCTGTCTCATTCTTCTTGGATATTAAGTCAAGTTTAACGTAAAGGTTTGCTGAATTTAACTTCTTTCCTATTTTTATGCGTTCTGGTTTTCTTGTAATTGTAAATAAAAAACCCAATAACAATAAAATAAGTATTGAAGAAATTGGAATAATTATTGTTTTAAAATTTAAAAACAACAATAGTAGAAGCGCAAATCCCGAGAAAAACGCAATTTTGGAGTAAATTCTAGCATAAAAAGTACTAAATTCGAACTCTTGACTTAACGGTTTAAATTTTAATTTTTCTAGTTTCTTAAATGCTAAATTAAAAGCCTTTCTTTCGTCGTCCGTACCCGATAATCTTGGAAAGGAAAATGATTTTAAGTTTTCTTTTATGCGATTTTCATCTATCATTTTGATTTCTATCAATTTATTTAATCTAAATAAGCCCCGTATTTTGCAGAACTTACAATTTTCCTGTATGTATTTAAATAACCTTTCTTTACCTTAGGTTCGGGTCTTTTCCAATTTTTTAATCTATTTTTAATTTCATCTTCTGAAACTAATAAGTTCAATAGGCGATTTTCTAAATCGATTTCAATAAGATCTCCATCTTGAACTATTGAGATTGGACCACCTTCAAATGCTTCGGGACAAACATGTCCTATGAAAGGTCCTCTTGTTGCACCTGAGTACCTTCCATCAGTTATCATTGCTACAGAATCTCCTAGCCCCATACCTACTAGAACGGCTGCTGGGATAGATAATTCTCTCATACCCGGGCTTCCTTTAGGACCTTCGTATCTAACAACTAAAACATCCCCTTCTTTAATTTTATCACTCATTAAAGCGTCTTTTAATTCTTCTTCCGCTTCAAATACTTTAGCAAGTCCTTTGTGATGTCTCATTTTATAGTCAACTGCACTCTGCTTTACAATTGCTCCTTCTGGTGCTAAATTTCCTTTTAATACCGCAATGCCTCCTTCATTTGAAATCGGATCGTTTAGGTCGCGTATTATCTGATGTTCTAATACTTCTACTCTTTCAAGATATGTTTCTAACGACTCTCCTAAAATATTTACTGTCGATAAATCTAAAAGCTTGGATAATTTCTTGGTAAGTACTTTAACGCCCCCCGCATCGTGAAACTCTGTGAGGTTATATTCGGAAGCAGGTTTGAATTTAGCCAATAACGGAACAGATTTACTTAATCTATCGAAATCAAAATGGTTTAAAGTGCCGCCAATTTCGTGAGATAACGCACACATATGAAGAATCATGTTAGTGGACCCCCCAAAAGATAAAGCAACTTTGCACGCGTTTTCTATCGATTTAACTGTGATCAAATCTAGAGCAGTAATATTCGTTTTTACCAAATTAATTATAGTTTTTCCTGTTTCTTTACTTAATATTTCGCGCTCCTTTCCTATTGCGCTTGTGGTAGCACAATCAGGTAACGAAAGCCCCATTACTTCAACGATACAAGCCATTGTGTTCGCTGTGCCCATCATATTACACGCTCCTGGTGAACAACAAGTTTCAGATTCAATAAGAACAAACTCTTCCTCACTAATTTTTCCTGCTTTAAATCTTCCAATTGCTTCTTTGATATCAGAAGTTACAAAAGTTTTCCCTTTTAACGGACCGTCATTGAAATATTTTGGCATCATAATACCTCCAGTTAAAAATACTGTAGGAATATCACATCTGGCGGCTGCTAAGAGCATACCTGGAATAATTTTATCGCACGAACATAACATTACCATTCCATCAAATTTATAGGCTTTTATCGTACTTTCAATTGATGAAGCAATTATTTCTCGCGTAGGTAAAACAAAATTAGAATTTTTGCCTGAATTAGCAATTCCGTCGCATAATGCTATCGTATTGAACTCCATAGGCGTCCCCCCCGCTTCTCTCACACCCGTTTTTACAAAAGCGCTTAACTTTTGTAAATGAATGTGTCCAGGGTTAATTTCATTCCAAGAATTGACAATTGCAATGCGGAGTTTTGCTAAATCCTCATAATTATATCCACAACCTCGAAGTAATGCCCTTCTATAAGCTAGAAGAGAATCCACTTCTTTTTTTTCTGACACTGTGTCTTATCAAATCCAATCAAGGTTTAATTATATTTAATGTAAAATTACTTCTAAATATTCTTTTAAGGCATAAATCTTTTATCTAAATCTTAATAAAGTAGATACTTCTAAAATCTAAGAGATAAACAAGAAAGTCCTCCATCCATCTTTTCAAATTCAGACATTTCAAGTTCTATGACTTTAAAACTAAAGTTTAGGATTTGTTTCTTTAAGTTTACATATCCCTCTGGTATAAACACATATTCATTTATCCTAATGCTATTTGTTGCGTAAGCTTCACTTTCTTGAACTTCTATAAGATTATACTTCCTGAAATCATGATGGTTTTTAAATTCCCCAGATACAAGTAAAATTGCATCCCCTAAATAAGATATTCCCGTTTTTAAGTGAAGAACATTTTTAAGAGGAATTATTGACGACGAATATCCGTATCTTTTTAAAATCCGTTTTAATTGATTGGCTCCTTCATTATTTGTTCTATTAGAAAGTCCTATGTAATAATGTTCTTCAACCTTCATTACATCTCCTCCTTCTAGCGTACCAGGTTTTCTTATTGATTCAATATTGTCGTAAAATGTCTTTAATTTATCGCTGATTTCAATTTCTTCACCTTGTCTACTTATTGCTCCAAGACTAGTAATTACAGCAAATTCTCTGTCCACTACTGCGGTATCTTCAACAAAAGTAGAATCTGGAAAGCGATCGTTTGCATTTAATTCAAATACAGAGAGATTACACATTATTAGTGCCTCTACGTATTTTGAATGCTGTTTTAACGCCCTTAAATAATCAGGTTTTCCTAAATTGGATGTAGATATCCCAAATTGAAAATTTTTGCATGGTTTCCTGACTATTGCACGTTTAAACATAATTTTAGCAATTCATTTGTAAATTTTTTCTGAATTTTAATTTGTATAGATTTAACTATAATTCTTATTAAGTTTAATTTTCTTGTATAGAGAAACAGAGTTATATAAATTACATAAATAATTTCATAAAATGATATGCTGAAGGTTGGAATTATTGGAACGGGAGTCATTTTCGATTTAAATATTCTTGGATACTTGAATAATGAAGATGTTGAAATTACATGTTTAAGCAATAGAACTATTGATAAAGCTAAAGCTAAAATTAAAAAATTCAAACTTCATAAGGATACCCGAATATATTCGGATTACAAAGAAATGTTAGATAAAGAAGAATTAGATTTAGTAGAGATTTTACTTCCTCATCATCTCCATGCAGATGCTACCATTTATGCTGCTAAAAAAGGAATTAAGGCAATATCTGTTCAAAAGCCTATAGCTTTAAATCTTGAACAAGTAGACGAAATGATTGAAGAGTGCAAAAAATCTCAATCAATATTATCAATTTATGAAAATTTCATGTTTGCTCCACATATTTTAAAAGCTAAAGAGCTACTAGATGAAGATTATATTGGTGATCCATCCTCAATTCGAATTAAAACTGCGATGGGTGCTACAGGGGGTTGGAAAGTTCCAGAAAGTGCTAATAAATGGAGAAAAGACCCTAAAATGGTTGGAGGTGCTGAAAAAGGCTCGCCTGTCCTACTTGACAACGGTTGGCACGCTTTTGCTTTGGCACCTTGGATTTTTGGAGAAGAAATTGAAAAAGTATTCGCCTGGACAGGTAATTATAAAGGTTTAGATGCTCCAGCATATGTAATGTTCAAATATAAGCAAAACAAAGAACATATTGTTCCGCAATATGGTCATATGGAATTTTCTTTAATGCCTGAGATGAAAATTCCTTCAAAATATTATTCCACTGATGAATTTATTGAAATTATCGCAAGTAGAGGAATTATGAAAATAAATCAAGGAACCTCATTAGGAAATCAAATGTCAAAATCAAATATCTTCGCTCCAATAGTAATAATTAGAGATGGAAAGGTTGAAACCTATAGCGATTTTGAAAACGATTGGAAATATAGTTTTATTAACGCAACAAAGTATTTTATTGATGTTGTAAAAAATAATAAAGAACCCATTTTATCGGGTGAACACGCGAGAAAAGTGTTAAAATTCAATTTAGCAGCAGTAAAGTCTGCTAAGCTTGGTAAAGAAATAGTTATTGAAGAAATGTGCTAATTATTTGTCATATTGGTATTTAAAATCCGTATGTCCTAAACCTTGATTAATTCCTTTTTTGAAATCTTTTCGCTTTCTTCTATAAAATGCCGTTAAACCATTTGGATCTGCATCTAAAGGTTCCTCAACGACGCAAGATTTATTTTCCTCATTTTCTGCGTTTATTTCTTCCCAATACACAATTCGTTTTTGATGGCTGGAGATATAAGGCATTTTAGCAAATACACATAAAGCCCTTCCCTGTTCTCCCGTATAAACCGGTTCACCACCATTCTTTATTATATCTATAAAATGTTCTGTTGAATTTATGAACGAATACCTCCAATCTCTAGGTAAATCCTCACCAAATGATTTTACTTCACCATTGACATAAACGACAATAGGGGGATATTGAGGTGTTTTAGAGACAAAATTACCCCCAGATGTGCATTGGTTTATCCACATTATACCTTTAGTTCCTGATATCTCAATAAATTCATCACACTCGTAATAATTACTTGGATAATAAAGATTTGGAGCCATAGTAAATTCCATAGTACCGCATTTAGGCGGTTCATCGGAGCTTTTGGTTGGGTATTTCCAAAAGATGTAAGATGGCTCATCTATAACTTTGGAAAAATAATCTATCCAGCCATATACCTTTGCAACTCTTTCTTGCCCCATTAACCAAAGAGCCATTGAAAATTTGTGGATTCCATCGTCATAGACCATTGGTCCCCCCCCACAAACATCAATTTTAACGCGCCAAATAAGAGAATTTAGCCCTCTAGGCATACCAGGTCCTCCAGTTGACACTGTATTAATTCTAAAATTTAAAAGTTCTCCAATAACTCCACTATTTAATAATTCTTTTGCTCTTAAATAAACTGGATAAAACCGAAAATTTTCAAACAGCTTAAGTTTTACGTTTTCATCCTTGCAAACTTGTATCATTTTATCGCAATCGGTTATATTATGAGCCATTGGTTTTTGCACTGAAATTCCGGGAACTCCAGCTATAGCACAGTATTCGGTCATGGGGGCGTGCAAGTGGTGAGGTGTTAAAATCTCAACAATATCGAGATCTTCCCGATCAATCATCTTTTTATAATCAGTATAGATTTTTACGGTCCGTAATCCCCATCTTTCTAATTTTTCACCAGCTGTTTTTAAATCAGTATCACATACAGCAACGAGTTCCGCGTCTTGAGAGCTAATATATCCTAACACGTTTAAGTTTGCGATGTCACCGCAACCAATTAGACCTACTTTTAGCATGTTTCAAACGAAGAGATAGATTTAATATTATTTTATTAAGTTTGCTCAAAATTAAAAAGTTTTAGATGGAATTGATGCAAATAAATTTCTAAATTTAAAATTTTTATAGATATATTTTACTCCCCTACATTCTCAAAAAATAAAACTTTAAATAAACTTAAATCGTAATCTATAACTGTAACCTTATAAAAATAAAAAAAAAGGTAGAAATTTAAAATGGTTGACGAGAATTTAATAAAAGAATTAAAAGAAATGAGAGAAAAAGGTGCAAGCCAACCTTCTGACGCTCTCAAAATGTATGAGTTTGTCAAGCAAATGGCCGAGGAAAGCGAAGATTTAAAAGAAGAATTAGAAGATATCGATCTTATGGCAGTTCAACTCGTAGTGACTGATGTTAATTATAGGTATTGGGTTAAACTGGGCGATGGAAAGATCGATTATGGCGAAGGAGACGTTGATGACCCGAGCGTTACCATGTCTGCGACAGGAGCAACTTGGGCAGCATTATCCTCTGGCGAACTAGATTCTACTAGTGCGTACATGTCGGGGGACTTAACTATAGAAGGCAACCTTCAAGATGCTATCGCCTATGGGGAAATTGTTGGCCTAGCTATGGAAGAAGGAGCAGAATATTTTGGAGAATAAATCTTCAATTATTATTTAAACATAATTTCACATCTTTTTTTTTATCCTTTTTTTAGAAAAACCAAAATTGTAATTCTAGTCTACATTTGATTTTATAAATATTATATTAAAATTTTTTTTGCGATTATGGTTGAGGATGCTAGCCCTAGGGAGTTATTGGGATTCCGATTAATTGGTTATTCAATTGGAGACTTTGGAATATCATTAGTAAATATATTATTCGGAACGTTTGTTTTCCAATTTTATGTGTATACAATTAATCTTAACTCAATACTTGTCTCAATTGGTATTTCAATGCAATTAAT
>DAOUUT010000006.1 GCA_030668025.1 Promethearchaeota archaeon | reverse complement strand
AATTTTTACTTATTTTTTAATGATTTTTTTTTTAGTGTTGTTTTTTTATTCTTTGAAATATAATTTAATAAAAAAATTAAGTTAAAGTTAAGTCTAAATTGATATCTGTAATTGTATAATATATGCATGGATGTATATAGTTGAAGTCTTTATCAACCTCCCGTATAGTCACCTCTGGTGGAACAAATACTTTGCCCGAAATCATTTTTGTTCGGCAGTAAGCACATTCACCTGAGCGACATCCACTAGCGATTTCGACTTTCAATTCTTTTGATCTTTCGAGACTATTTAAGAGCGGTTCTACACACGATCCTTCAATTACTATTTTTTCTTTCGAAGCATGATGTCTAAATTCTACTGTAATTTGAACTTTCTTAGAAGTATCTATTTCTCGAGGCCACCCCATAACTCGAGTGATGTCATCAGGAACTCCGAATGCCTCGTAATATATTCGATGCTTAGAAACTCCAAGAGATGTTAGTTCATCATCTACGAATTGATACATAGCGCGATTGCCAACAATGTAAAAGTATTTGTTTTCAATTAATCCAATTTCGCTTAATATCTTGTCCTTAGAGATAAAACCACATTCTCCTTTCCATTCTGGAGTTGGTTCAGAGAGGATATATTTGATTTTGATATTTGACCTTCTTTTTTGGATATCTTCTAATTCATCTCGAAACAAGATATCTCTCTCAGTTAAACTTCCGAATATTAACCAAATATTTAAGGGAAGTCTTTTCTCGGAGATATCTCTTAGCATTGACATAAAAGGTGTAATACCACACCCACCAGCAATAAATACCAAATCTATTCCGTGAAAAATGGGATTGTAGTAGAGATTTCCTAAAGGCTCAGTTACTTCAAAAATATCGCCAATTTTTACATTTTCAAAAAGAAAAGGGCTAACAAAACCGCCTTCTTTCTTTCTAACGCCTAATTCGTAGTATGAGAGTTGATTTGGCGACGAGACAAGAGAATACGGGCGCGATGTTCGAACTCCATTAATTTCTACAGTAAGGCCTATATATTGTCCCGCACGAAAGGGCGCTAAAGGTTTGTCAGGTTTCGCAGAAATAAATCTAAACAGTTTAGTATCGCGTGAAAGAAGCTCAATATCAGTAACTAGTAGAGATTGCTTTTCGGGATGGATTCTATTAGATAAATTTTCCAAACCGTCGTAATACCATGGTAGAGGTTCGACTTCATCTCGCCGTTTTTTTAACTTTTCAGCTTTCTGATACTTCTTTACATCTTCCATTATTTCCTTTTCCATTTTTTAGATCCTCCCCTTAATTTTATCTCCTAAATATAACCCTGCGCCTATCCTCCCACTTAAGAGAGTAGTCGAAAATCCACCACCAAAATTAGTCCATGCACCTACTTGATATAAACCTGGAATTGCACCTCTACTTTTTAATCGAAGTAAAGGCCCATTTGTAACATCTTGAGTAGTTCCATAGATAGCACCCTCTATGTTTTTAGAATAACGGTAATATGTCAAAGGAGTTGCGGCTACAGCTACTTCGATATAATCGCGAATTTCAGGACAAATAGTATTTTCGACCAATGATACCATCCCATCTGCGATCTTATCCTTTAAGTGGAAATATTGATCAGGCGCGATGTTTTGCCAAAGTTTACCCATCTGTAAAGTAGTTAAAACTAATTGAGTTGTTCCTGGAGGAGAAATATCTTCGTAAATGTGATTATAACATGCAGCGACCATGTATTTTGGCGATTCCAATTTTCTGAAATTCTCGAACGCTTTATTTGTATCGTACAAATCGTTAATAAAAGTTTCATGGGCCGTAAATCCTAAATCTTTATATGAGGCATTTAATCCAATGTAAACAGAAAAACCAGATGGACCAATTTCTGGAGCATAAATCATTTTCTTATAACTATCTGGTACTACATCTTGAGGAAGCATTTTCATGGTTGTACATATTGGATTAACATTAGAAATAACTGCTTTACAAAGATAAACACTCCCATTAAGGAGTTTTACTCCACTAACTTTTCCATCTTCCACGAGAATACGGTCAACCAACGCATTATATCTTATTTCACCACCGAGTTCTTCAAATGCTTGTACCATTGAAGTTGTTAAAGAATGTGATCTTCCTATTGGAAAAGCAGCGCCCCAATTTAAATAAAATATGAGCATCGCAATATAAGTATAGGCATTTGTTCTGCTTGGTGGTAATCCAATGTACCCCCATAGTTGAGATATTATAGCCATCAATTTCTCATCTTTAAAAAATTTCTTGTATAATTCTGATAATGTAAGGCCCGAAATCCGCGGAATCCATGGGTGTTCTTTAAGTATGTCTTGTGGTGAAAATTTTCCACCTTTAGAAGCAATAAATAGAATACCAGCCAAAACAGCTTTGCACATTTCTATAAATTCTTCGATCCCTCGTTTTTCAGAAGGAAATAATTCAATTAATTTGTTAGTATATTCTTCCATCCCAAGTGGAATTGTTACATCGTATCCATCGCTAAACACGCTTCGATAAAACTCGGGAACTTGAATAAATTCTAGTTTATTTGGAACTATACCTAATTTTTCCAAGAATCGATAAAGGCTGCCTCTATTATTTTCCGTTCCAATATCACTTAGCTCGTGCAATGCGCCCTCAAATTCAAACCGCCCTCTAACAAAAGATGTAGCAAATCCTCCGGGTACGTTGTGTTTCTCAAGTAACAATACTTTTTCTCCTCTGAGAACAAGTTGACATGCAGCTCCAAGTCCGCCAAGTCCAGCTCCAATTACTATAACGGGGTATTTAGAAATTACTCTGCTTTCATCATAATTATTGTTATTCATAAAAAAATATTCATTTGAATAATTTTTAAAGATATGTTTTTATAATAAAAAGATAGTCCTTGAATTATCGCCCAATAAAAACGGGATCTCTTTTTTCCTTTAATGAATTCATCGATTCGTTGAAATCTTTTGTTCTAAATACTTTCTTTAATCCCTTATTTTCTAGATCCAATGTTTTATCTAAGATATCAATAAAGTAAGAGTGCATGGTTTTTTTCATTAACTTAATTGATAAATAAGGCCCCTTAGGCGGTATCAATCTGAGTGCTTGTTCTCTAGCATAAGGTATTAATTCTTCGTTAGGTAAGACTTTATTTACAAGACCAAGTTCATAAGCCTTTTGAGCGGTAATTTTATCCCCAAAATAACAAATCTCCTTTGCTTTTTGAAAACCAACTAAAAATGGTAACATAAAAGTGGAACCAAACTCGGGGATTATTGCTCTTTTGGAAAAGTAAAACCCTAACCAAGCATCCTCAGCGATATATATGAGATCTGCCCCAGATAATGGCATGGTAATGGCGCCACCAATTGCTAATCCATTTATCGCAGCAATAACTGGTTTAGAGAATTTCCAAAGTGCCATACATAATTTTTTTTGAGCGATATCCATCAGGTCTATTTCCATTCTAATTTCCTTTTGTATCTTCTCAAAATAGTTCGGTTCAAAGTAACCCCCCGATGAAAAGGCATTTCCTTCAGGATTTCCTGTTATTATTAGCACTTTTGCGTTCTTATCTTTTTCCATATCCTCTAAAACTGTAAAAATTTCTAAAAAAGTCACATAAGTTACTGCGTTTCTTCTTTCTGGTCTATTTATAGTAATAGTACATATACCGTTTTCTTCTTTTTCGTATAAAATGTCTTCAAAATCGGCAATATTCATTTTTTAAAATCCTACTCCTTCAATATATAATTAAATAATTTTTAAGAATATTATAAATTTTGCTTTAAAATTAACCCAATTTGCTCTATGCTATAGTTAATATCATCTGTGTTGATACCATAATGAGTTACAAATCTAATTTTTTCTTTACTAATGTTAAAAGCTAAAATGCCTGCTTTGTTAAGAGCTGTAATAATTTTGAGAATTCTAACCTTTTCTAACATCTCAATTATAACGATATTAGTATCTGTTGGATGTACTTTTATGGGCAAATTTAGAGTTTTTAATCCTTGAGAGAGTATCTTTGCGTTTTTATGATCGTCATCAAGTCTATTTATCCATTTAGGTTCTAACGCAATGAGTCCAAAAGCAGCAATTATTCCCGCTTGACGCATTCCTCCACCAACCATTTTTCGAAATCTTCTAGCTTTCGAAATAAATTCTTTAGAACCAGCTACAATTGATCCTACAGGACACGATAACCCTTTAGACAGGCAGAACATTACACTATCGGCATATTTAGTAATTTCAGTTACAGGTACATTTAATCCAACTGCTGCGTTAAAAAGCCTTGCTCCATCTAAATGAAATTTTAATTCATTTTTAAGAGAAAAATCTCTCATTTTCTTTAACGCATCAAGTTCAATTATTGCTCCTCCATGATAATTATGGGTGTTCTCGGTACATAATAGCGTGGACGGTGGTTCATGTATTTCTTCTTTATCTCGTATTAAAGATTGAATATTTTCAAATAAAGGAACCCCTCTAACTGAAGGATATGTTCTAATCATTAACCCTCCTATTCGTGCCGCGCTCCCTACTTCATTTAAAAAAATATGGCTTAGTTCTTCTAAAAGAATTTCGTCTCCAGGATTAGTTTGTGAAAGAAATGAGAGTAAATTACCCTGCGTTCCAGAAGTTACGAAAAGTGCAGCTTCTTTTCCGATAAGTTTAGCGGCTTTTTCCTCTAACTCATTTACGGTAGGATCTTCCCCCATTACATCGTCTCCAAGCCGGGAATTACCCATTGACTTCACATATTCCCACATTTCAGGGGATGGCTTGGTCACCGTATCAGATCGTAAATCAATTATTTTCATATTAATCAAATAAAGAACGCTTTAACGATGATAATTAATCATGCTACTAAAAAATAATCAGAATATTAAGTAAAAAAATTAGGATTTGCAAATTGGAAGTTTTTATTGGGTACTAATAAGTATATGATGGAAATAATACATCTTCTTCCAATTTCATAAGCCCGGAATCCCAGTACGTTTATGTATACTATCTAACAATTTGGAAACAAGCGTGATCAGAACTAGAAAGATGACAGCAATAACGATGTAAGTAGTGAGAGAAATAAATTCCTGAGCAACAATCCAGTGTGCCTCGGAAAACAATTCCTTAACTCCGATTAAATACACAACAACCGTATACTTCGGAAGATATGCAGCCTCATTGGACCATGCAGGAATAACGCGCCGCAAAGCTTGAGGTACGATAATATGGCGAATTCCAGAAAAACGAGACATACCTAGTGATTGGGCAGCCATTAATTGTCCAGAACCTATGGACATAATAGCCCCACGGAAATATTCTGCTTGATATGCTGAACTATTAAGCCCTAATACAATGATTCCAATTAAAGTTCGTCGATCTAGGAGAATAATAGCTATTTCTTTATCAAAAATCATGAAGTTTGTTGAAAAACTCCACCTCTCTATCGGTAGATTTAAACTATAAGGGAGAAAATATAAAAGAAATAATTGTGCGATTAGAGGTGTGCCCCTCACAATCTCTATAAAGCCCGCAGAGATATCTGAAAGAATTCCTAAAGGATAAGACGATTTATATAGTCGGAGAATTGCCAAGATTAATCCTAGAAAAAAACCGATTAAAATTGCCCATCCATATAACCATAATGTTAACAAGAAACCTGAAAAAATATGATCCCAATATTCCAGTACAACAAGAATTTCCTCAATCGGTCCAGGAAGAACTTGAAACATCACTCATTTTTCTCCTTTTTTGAAAGTTCTAAAAGCTTTTCGTGGCTCCCATATAATATACTAATTTGGTTGAGAAAGCGCTGAACCCTTTCAGATTTAGGAGAAGTGAAGAAATGTTCAGGTGTACCACGTTCAACGATAACACCCCCATCAAGATAGAGCATTTCTGATGAAACAGCTCTAGCAAATCCGAGTTCGTGTGTAACAACAACCATAGTCGTTCCCGCTTTTGCAAGATCTAACATTACCTGAAGAACTTCACCTATAAGTTCAGGATCTAATGCTGAAGTGGGTTCATCAAATAAAATTACATCTGGTTCCATGACCAAAGCCCGTGCAATACCTACACGTTGTTGCTGACCCCCGGAAAGTTCAGCAGGGTAATGATCAGCCCATTCTGCTAATTTCACGCGATTTAAAGCTGCAAGTGCCTTTTCTCGAGCTTCTTCTTTAGGTAATTTTTTCACCCGCCGCAGAGCGATACTTACATTATCTATTGCTTTGAGATGAGAAAATAAATTAAAATGCTGAAATACCATACCGATTTTCGCTCTCAATGCATTAATATTTGCTTTAGATTCCATTAAATTTTGTCCAGAAAGATAGACTTCACCCTTATCGGGGGGTTCTAACATATTAATACATCGGAGAAGCGTGCTCTTACCTGAACCACTAGGTCCAAAAATGACCTTGACATCTCGTTGTGCTAACTCGAATGAGACACCCTTAAGAACTTCTAAATCGTCATATGACTTCCATACATCAACTACACGTAATACCTTTTCGCTTATATCTAGCCACCTCCCATTCCTAATTTTTTAAGTTTCTTAGTTTGCTGTTCACCAAATACTCTTGCTACTGGATAGGTAAATATAAAGTATAGAATGGCAACAACACCTATAGATAAAGCCCATAAATCTGTGAAACCTACGCCAAGATCATAAGCTGCTTTTGTCATCTCAACAATTCCAACTGCATAAGCAAAAGATGAATCTTTGATAACTACCGCATACTCATTAGTCCAACTAGGAACTGCTATCCGTAAGGCTTGGGGCATTATAATAGATCGGAAAGCTTGGGCTTTACTCATACCTACTGCTCGAGCTGCTTCCATCTGTCCTGGGTTCACGGATAGAATAGATCCACGAAAAATCTGAGATTGATATGCTGCACTACGAAGAGCAAGTGCTAAAATTACGCTAGCAAGTGGTCTATCAAGTAAATCTAAATACCAAAATAAGTCTGGCATCCCGAAAGCGAATATAAAGATTAATATGAGGATAGGAATCCCACGCAAAAGTTTTTCGTAACCACTTGATAACCAAATAAGTTCTTTAGAACCGTAAACGCGCATAATTGCCAAGATTATACCTAAAAGAAAACCCCCTAATAGACCAAGGGCAGTAAGAACTAAAGTATTTAATAAACCATGAAAAATAATATAAAAAAAAATATTAAAGAGGTCTGGCATGTTAATCCTTTTTTTATGCTGTTACATTACCAAACCACTCATTTATTAGAGCATGCATAGATCCATCTTGATAACTAGCAAATATAACTTTATTAATTTCGTACAGCAGAGCGGGTTCACCGTGTTGAGTCCACAGTGCTAAAGGTTCTTCTTCTGAACTGTATATTACCTTAAGAACATATGTACCTTCCCATGCAGTGAAAATTGGTCCGTCTACATATGCTGCGTCTATACCTCCAGCGTTTAAATCTTGAATAAGGACATCGGCACTAGCATAAGTAAAAACATTTATCCCGGCGATAGCCTCTAACTCGTCCTGCATTACGGTGCCCGATTGGCAGCCAACATCGTATCCTACGAGATCTGTTAAATCCGTAATTGAAGTTGTAAAATCCACTGAATTATTTTTCACGATCACAACTTGACTAACTGAAATATAAGTTATAGAAGCTGCAAGTTGAGATGCGCGTTCTGCGTTGTATGTCATAGCCGCGGCAATCATATCGATCGTACCAGCTCTACAAGCACCAACAAGAGAGTCAAAACCTATATCTTGCATTTGGAGTGTAACACCAAGTTCATCTGCTATCATCTCTGCAACATCAATATCAAAACCTACGATCTCTCCACCAGGATAAGTCTTGTTCTCGAAGGGGGGATAATCAGCACTAGTTCCTACAATGATATAACCTCGATCTTGAATTTGTTTTAATAATGGTGTAGGTGTTGGTTCGGTAAAAAGTCCAGGAATGAACCATCCTAAGCCAAACCCTGCCGCTAAACAGATGACCATTCCTAATATTCCTATTTCTCTTTTCATCCAATAATCAACTTTTTTAATTTTATTTTATTTTTTTTTTTTGTATTTTAGATTCATGATATATAAGATAAATGTTAAAAGCAAATTTATAAAGATTTTCATTTCTAACCTAATAATATCAACAATTATTCTTAGAATGTTAATTAGATTATCATTTCTCTAATATAAATTATAAGTCTTCTTTTTAAAACACTCATAAAGGAGCAAACCAATAAAAATAATAAAAATAAAAAGGATGAAAAATCTATCTTGTTTTCAAAACCAGGGTTATTGCTCGAGTTAGGCGTATTACTTCAATAATTTTTCCTTTAGTAACTTTTATTTTTTCTCTACTAATCGCATGAGTGAAATCTCCCTTACCATTGCAGATTTTTACAATTGCGTTATTATCCCCCGTCATAATTATGTTAGGATCTGAAGCGGTTCCATTAATCAGTTCAACCTTTCTTCCTTTTACCTTAAGATAAAAAGAATCCTCGTTATCCAAGTTAAATTGGAAAATCATATCCCAATCAACTTCTTTGCCACCAATATTAGTAACAAAAACAGATTCAACTTTTGCGTTCCCGCTCATATTTTCAACAATTTTACTTAAACTGTCACTTGCAATACCCAATTTTACTCACCACCTTCAAATTCTGGTTTATTAATCCATCTTTCCCACTCATCTTCGGGAACAAAGAAAAAATCTGTCATTCTTCCTTCTCGGTCCTCCCTCTTTTTAAACACTGCTTTAACTCGTTGTCCTTTCTTAATTTTTGAAGGTACCAAATTTTCTGAAAATACACCTTGAAACAATGCTGTATTTGCGTCATCTAATTTAATAAAAGCACAACCGTAGGGAACATTTTGAATAAACTCAGCCGCCCCATACCACACTATCGTACTAATTTGAATCGTACCAGCATGGGAGAGCTCAATCCAATCGGTATCTTCATAGCACTCTGAGCAGTTAATTCTTGGAGGCATCCATACTTTGCCACATTTCTTGCATTTTGTTCCTAATATCTTTTTATTATTCTTTAATTCAATGAAGAATTTTGATTGCCCGCCCATAGTATACTTATATTCTATTAGAATTTTATCCCTAATTTCATGTGATTGAAATTCCATTTTTTATATCGCCTCCTCGTTTTCCATTATAATTACAGCAGCGTAAGCTGCACCAGGTCCACCAATCGAATGCGATAGCGCTCTTCCTTTTTCTATATCTACTTGGTGTTTTCCCGCATCTCTTCTTAATTGAAGCGCTGCCTCACCAGTAGACATAATTCCCGTCGCACCAACAGCATGACCACATCCAATTAATCCACCACTTGGACAACAAGGTAATTCTCCATCTATCATAGGACCGCCAGCTTCAATCCATTTACCGCCTTTACCAAATGGCACAAAACCTAGCTCCTCGTAGCTTATTACCTCTTGACCTGAAAAAGCATCGTGAAGCTCAGCCAAATCTATTTGCTCTTTGATCTTATTATAATCTAATCCCGCCATTTTATAAGCTGCTTTTGCTGCGTAAATATTTGAATACAACCGCCCAATTTCTTCCCTATTACCGATAAAACAATCTGTATTTGCCGCGCCTACGCCAGTTATCCAAATTGGATTTTCAATTTTTAGTTCCTTCACCTTCTCTTCGCTTGCTAATATTAAGCCTGCCGAAGCTTCGGAATAAAGACAACAATCCAACATTTTGAAGGGGTAACATATTATCCTGGAGTTTAATACATCTTCTACAGTTATTTTCATTGGAGATTGGGCTTTTGGATTATTAATCGCATTTCCATGGTTTTTAACTGAAACTAAAGCCATTTGTTCTTCGGTTGGATTACCAAATTCTTCAAAGTGCGCGTTAACCATGCTAACATACGAGGATGCCGCCATCATGCCCATTGGATATTCGTAAGTCATATCGGCAGAATAAGCGATTGCATTCAGGACCTCTGGTGTTGTCGTACCCGTTTTTTCGTCATAACAATCATTACATTTTTCTACACCAAGACAAAGGCATAGGTCGGAAAGGCCAGAAGCAACTTCCGCATAGGCCATTCTCACGGTATATCCGCCCGTAGCGCCACCCGAAGCGATTCGAGTTCCTGGTTTGTTGTTCATTCCTATATACGAGTTTATAAAAATGTCCGGCATGAATTGTCGTTCGAATAACTCGTTGTAAATACCGTAAACAGTAGATTCTAAATCTTTATGAGTTATTTCAGCCCCATTTTTGTTCGCGTCTTCCAAAGCGAGCTTAGTAGCGTCATAGGCGAGTTCAAAATACGTTTTATCCATATATCTTGCTTTAAAAGGAGTAATTCCAACTCCAATAATAGCTACTTTTTTCATTCTTGTCATTTTAATTATATCATTTTAAATTTGATTTTAATTATAAGTTATATTAGATTTGTTTGTTAATAATATTATAATGATTTGAAAAACGAATATTGACAAAGATATTTCTTAAATTTTTTCGTTATCAAAGTCTCGCTTTGGTGAAGAATAAATTAGCTTTTTAATGGTATCTTTTAAATAAAATTTCAATTTAATAATCTTATGAGCAATCAAGATTTAATTTTATATGAATTGAGAGGACGTATCGCTATAATCACAATCAATAGACCCGAAAAAGCGCATTCGTTTAACGGTGACATGTTAAAATCTCTACACGCGAATTTGATTAGAGCAGATAATGACGAAAAAGTTAGATGTATTTTGATAAAAAGTACTGGTCAAAAATTCTTTTCTGCGGGTTACGATTTGAAAGAAATTCAGGGTGATCCAAAGAATGTTGCTACTATTCAACAGTGGGGGAGAAAGGTCAATGAAACAATGCTTCTTATGAAAAAACCGATAATTACGCAAATTCAAGGCATGGCTATTGGTTTTGGAGTAATGTTAATATTAGCTTCTGATTTAAAAGTGTTTGCAGACAGACCGATAGAAGATTTATATTTAAGGTTACCAGAACTTGCAATTTCAGCATTTCCACAGACAGGAGCAACATTACTGCCCTTAATGGCGTTTGGTTTCAACTATGCGAAAAATATGCTGTATACTGCTGATAAAATAGGACTAAAAGAACTAAAGAATATTAATTTCCCTACTAGAATTTTTCCACTCGATAAAATAGACTCAGAATCCGTTGCATTTGCAAAAGAAATCAGTAAATATCAACCAAAATTCTCAATCTTCCTAAAATCAATGTTAGCTATTATGGAAAAAGGTCGTATTAAATCATATTTTGACTTAGAAGATGAATGCGGGAAGGTGGCTTACGATAACAGCATTAAAAACTTAAAGGAAATAGATGATTTTATAGAAGAGCTACATCAGAAATTCACTTAAATAATAAAATTAATGAAATACATTTCGATTTCTTTCTTTTTTTAAACTTAATAAGAATATATTTTTTAATTGCAAAAAAGTATTATTAACTATCATAATTTTAAAAATAGGAAAAAATCAAATATGATTAAAACTAAAATAACGGAATCATTTGGGATAAAATATCCAATATTGAGCGCTCCGATGGGTCCATTCTACACAACTGAGTTATCTATCGCTGTTTCTGAGGCGGGAGGACTTGGCGTTGTAAGTCACGCAACTTTACAAGGAATAAGTTCGATAAAAGATATGGAAAAGCAGTTAATTTATGTAATTGAGCATACTGATAAACCATTCGGCGTTAATATTCGAACTGCTCGCGTTCAGACGGATCATAAGATTATGTTAAGAAAAATTGCTCAATTGAGTAATACAAATCCAAAAATTCGCGAACAGTTAATTTATTTGCTAACAAGTGCTGGAGGAGCACGAAATGCTAGTAAGATAATAAAACAAAAGGCACCTCATATCATGCACTATCACGTCGCTCCAGCTTTATGGCTAGTTGATAAAGTATATGCTGTAGGATGCGATGGAGTTGTTGCTACGGGGACGGAAGGGGGCGGTCATCAAAGTTATGAAGGGATTACTACATTAGTTCTGGTTACACAAGTTGCCCAAAAATACCCCGAAAAACCATTAATTGCTTGTGGGGGTATTGCAAGTCCTGAAGGCGTAGCTGCGGGATTAGCTATGGGGGCGGATGCTGTTGCTATGGGGACGCGATTTATAGCTTCTAGTGAAAGCGAATTCCATCCTAATTATAAAGCGTTAATTCCACCTGCGACAGCTCGAGATACAATGCTTACTACCGGTGGGTTTGGACCAATAAGATTATTGAAAAATAAATACTGCTTAGAACATGGATCGCTCATGACAAAAGAAGAAAAAATTAATCAAGAATTAGCGTACGATTTGGATGGATTTATGGAAGATCTTCATCGATACGAAATCGTATATACAAAAGGAGATGTTGATAATGGAGCTATTCCAGTGGGGCAAACATGTGGCCTTATTGACTCGATAATGGATGTTGGGGATATTATTACCAGTTTTACAAACAAAGCAGAAAAAATATTAAAGAATTTGTGTTCTAATATCGTTTAAAAAATTCATGAAAAAATCCACTATTTTTTTTTTTCAAACTCTTTTTGAACAATAATTTATTTTTTTTAATAATGAAAACAGCCTCACCTAAATTACAAGAAAAAATCAGAGAATTATCAAAATTATCGTATAAAGCGATAACAGAATTATCTAAGTGTAAATCATGTGGAACTTGCGTAATATATTGTCCACTCAATATTAGAAAATTTAACGCTGAGGGAAAAGCTATAACAATTATAACTGAATCTTATTGTGGGGGTTGTTCTGTATGCTTTCATAGATGCCCTAATAAAGCTATTAGACTAATTCCATTTCGTAATAGTCAGTAATAGTCTTAATTAAAATTTGATTTCTATTAGCGTTTTTCTTCTATATAATCGTTTTTAATACTCGATATTCTAAATTTTTATTATAAAGAAGGAAATTATTAAATAGTACTTAAGTATATTGAATAAATAAGGTTGAATTCAACTTTTTACTTAAATTAGAATAATGAAATCTAAAATGTGAGATAAAAATGATAAGAAGAACTGACTTAAAACTTCGATATAAAATATGTTCAATTGCAGCTTTAATTATTATCTTAAGTTTGCCTATAATCAATTTCATCCCCGGGAACCTATTTATTAATGATTTCTCAAACAAACCTAAGACTCAAGCTGACGATTCTGGAGAAGATTCAATTCTATGGAAATTAGGTAAAGGGCTTCCTGGATCTGGAGCAACAATGCAACCTAGATTAGTTAATTTTACTGAAGGAGGACCCCCATTAATTGTTATTGGAACTGATGGAGGTATTGCTACAATTACATTAGATGGTTTTATCATTATGAGTTATAGAACTTTTGGACCCGTAATTGATTTTGAAATTATTGAAGATATTTCAGGTGATAATCAGGATGATATTGTACTTATTACTTATTTTCAAGAACATCCAAATTTAATCGCAATTTCTTCTAATAATGGGTCAGAAATATGGAAGTTTAAGCCCACAATCGAAGGTATTAGTTCTGAAACATATCAAGCACAAAATTTTATTCCATATTCATGGGATATTAAATTAATTAATGATATAACATCGGATACTATATCAGAAATCGTAATTTCTTCGTGGCATAGATTAATCGTTGTAAATGGAAAGTCTGGAAATAAAGTATGGATGAATGATCATGACTTTACCAATGATGTTTGGAAATTAGAAGTAGTAGAAGATATAAATGGTAACGGAGCTGAAACCATTATTGCCGGTTCAGAAGAAGGTAAATTAATTGCATTTGATTCTCTAGATGGAAGCAAACATTGGACTTTTACAGTAGAAGGAACAGTAATACTATCTTATAGCATGACTGGTCTTACTCCTGTAACTATACCCAATTCTATCGATGATATAAAGGATGTTGGAGATATTAATAATGATGAGATTAATGATATTTTAATAGCTTCTGACGATGGATATTTACGATTAATTTCTGGAAGAAATGGTCTTCTTCTTGATGATTATGTTTGTTTTAATTTAAGTAGTACTACAGAAACATTATATAATATCCCAACATCTCCATATTCATCAGTAAAAAGAATATTTATGAAATCTGGAATAAAAATTTACGAAATTCCTGATATTAATAATGACGGGACTAAAGAGTACATTTCAATCGCAACTGATCTCGATTATTCTTATAGTTCACAAGCAAAAATAATTCAAGGTAAAATATTTAATATAATAGATCCCAATAAGATAAACATCACCCGTAGTCTAAACTGGACTTATAGCGACTTTTTTCTCAGTTCTTATCCAGAAATAATTAAAGTAGATTCTGATATTTATATTTATTATTATTCATATGATGATACTGATTATTTTAGTTCATATAACACAGCATTAATTAATCGATATCACATTGATGATGAGAAGGAAGAAAATCCAGAGGTTGTTTATGAAGATCTGGGTCAATATGAGAGTGTATCGTCTTCTAGTGGAAGTGAGAAAGGACATTATTTCTTGAATGTGGGTGATCTTAATAGTGATGGTGTGGATGATTTATTTGCTATTACTGCAAATGGTCGCTATTTATGTATTGATTGTAAAAATAATGATCTCCTTTGGGTGAGAACTCAAGAGGCATCTGAAATAGAGCTAACTGAGACCAACGATTTAAATGATGATGGATTTAACGATTTTTTAATAATGCAAAAAAGTGATTTTGAACCAGATTGGATTAGTTCAGATGATTCTGGAACCTCGTCTCAAACTACAGAACAACCAACCATCATAGTTGAATTATATACAATAGATGCTAAAACGGGAAATATAATATGGTCTTTAAATATTCCTTTACCAGAATATTATAATGGGTTAAGGGACTTAAAAAATGTTGGGGATATTACTGGTGATGATATTGATGATTATGGGGCATGGATTATTCCTTCAATAATACCTTCCGATATTTCGGAAATTATAAAAAATCTAATAGGGAATGGAACAATTGATTCGAACAAAGTAGAAACGATATATAGGTCTCTCTTAACTAAATATACTAGAATACTAGCTATTGATGGTTCCGATGGTAATATTATAAGGAATACTCCTATGATAGACTTTCCATATAAATTTTATCGCCAATATGAATACAGTGGGACTTATTTTGATCCAGATTCGGGATCTTCTTCTGGAAAACAGATATATAATAGAATTAATGGTGAAATAGATGATACTTGGGTTACCAATTTTGATATTCAGTGGGAAGATCCATGGAATTCCTCGTCATTAGCGCAAGCAAGTAGCATTGTACGTATAAACGGCACTTCTTCCGATAGCTTAGCTGATTTATTGAGTGATGAAGGAAATTATACTATAAATGCTGAATATATAGACACGTCATGGAAAGCGATAATGGATTTAACAATTCCAGTAAATTTACGTGATGATAAATTATTGGGAGCTATGGAGTATCCACTTTCCCAAATTGATCGATTATCTGCTCTTAAAATGCAAACTGAATTAATGGTAAATACTTCATCTTCTGGTTGGTATAATTTTACTTATGAAATTTTTGATGTATCAAATAACAAATGGGTTTTATGCAATTGGAGTTCAGAAACTACAACTTGGAATAATCACACATATGCTGATCTTAAAGGAGATTTTGAATCGCCAAGAGAAGGTTTTAATAATTTTTCTTTGGATAATACTCTAAAATACGATAATATGTGGGTAATTACACGTGGAACTGACGACGCAGATAATTTTATTGAATTTGATTATGAGAATGAAACTACATTATCGAATTTCGTAGATATAAACAAAAATATTCAAATTCGTTTAAATATAACAAACAGTAATAGTGCATTTAATTTGACGATTAATGATTTTGGTCTTGCAGCATTTTATTGGGGTTTATTTGACAATGAGTACGATAGATATTATATGTGGAATTATGACGACGATGAATTCGATGTTGCTAATCTACTAAATTTAAAAATTCAAGATTTTGAAGTTGTTAACGGAAATAATGATCAATATTTGGATTTAATTGCCATAATTGGTATTGAAGGTGAGGATATATATTTCCCTAAGTCATGGAGTACAAGAATCTGCCTTTTTGATCTAAAAAACAATGAGGTTTATACTAAATGGAGTCTTAATCAAACTTATATTCCATACGAAAAAGTACGGGTTTTACCATTAAATAATAGTCTAAATAACTGGCTATTAACTGGAATCTTCCAATTCGGAAGTGACTTTAATTGCTCTCATAAATTAATAAGTGATCCTTATTGGAATTCTCAAATATCTCATTTTGAAAGTTATTCGGATTCTAACGTATTAATTAGCTATTCCTGGGAAGAGATTCCAAACATTCCAAAAGACGAATATTCCAGTATTACGCCTTATGAATTTCCTGGAAAAACAAATATAACGAAAGATGGAAAAATAGGAATTATTGTTGGAGAATATGGATATTTGGAAGAAGAAGGATTTTTTGGAGAAGAATTGGGGTTTTCATCTTTATCTTTAATCAATATTCGAATTATTGATATTAATAGCCGTTCAACAGTAAGTAAAATCCCAACAGAAAATTTGAAATCAGCAAGCCTTGAAGAGGTTAGTAATGTAGGAAAGATTGACTTTGGTTTGGAAGGTGCAGGTTATTTATTACTAATGTCCCATGAAGATTTCAATGGTGATGATTTCCTTGATCATGTTGGTATATATTCTATATATGAATACTCTGAATATGATTATAAGTATGGAATGGAATGTAAAATATTTAGCGGTAATTCTGGTGTTTCTAATCCTGAAATTCTATTTAAAGAATATTTCGCGGACACTACTATAAACAGGGATATTTATGACTCAGATAAACTTAAAATGCCTTTTACTTCAATCGGGGATATTACTGATGATGGAACCTCTGAAGCAATAATAGGAATGCAATCTGATAGTTCTTATTGTAAACATTCTTATATCAATTTCTATGATGTTTTTAATAGTAATGAAAATGAACCAATCGAATTAACTAATTATAAATGGGAACTAGAATCTGCTAGTTGCGTGAACATTTATTCTACTTACTATGACTATGAATTTGTCGTAAACATAGAAAAAATTGAAGATATTAATGGAGACGGATATAACGAGATTTTTATCGAGCATGATTATTACAGAAAAAAAATAACAACTCAATATGGTTATGAGCAGATTGAGTATGAAAAAATTCCGACATCAGAAATTATGGATATATTCAATCGGGCAAGTCTTTATAGATTTAATATGGATCTTAATTCAATATTTCCAATTGTTGATTTAAACGAAGATGGAAGCATGGAACTTTTAATTGCTAGTGGAGAATTGGTGTATTGCATTAATTCTAAATTTGGCATTCAGATTTTAAAGCCTAAAAATAGCGAATCGATGATTTCTAGCAATTTCAATATTGAGTGGGAGACAGATTCACAATATGATTACTTTGACGTATTAATAAACGGTATTAGCCAAGGTTTTACAACTGCTAAAAGCGTACAAGTTTCTCTTAGTTCAGGTTGGAAAGATATTAGCGTTATTATGCATGATAAGAGTGGCTTAATTTTAACTGTGAGTACCATCAAAGTATTAGTGCCATCTAATCAGATTCATTTGATATTAACTTTCGTGTTTGTTGGTGCTTTAGTTGGGGTTTACATATTTTACCGACGATATAGTAAAAAACAATTAGAGTTGATTTTAATAGACAAAAAAATTAGTGAAGGAGGTAAAAAGTAAATGATCAAGAAAGATTCAAAAACAAATCTTGAAATTTGGAGTGATAAATTAACAAAAACCTATGGAAAAGGAAATGAAGCAATAGAGGCTGTATCAAAGATTGATCTTCGAGTGGAACCAGGAATTCATGGATTCTTAGGTCCAAATGGAGCTGGAAAAACTACTACGATTAATATGTTGGTTGGGGCTATTTCTATAACTGAGGGGGGCGCTAAAATAAGAGACCTGAAAGCAGGTACAGTTGCAGCTAACCAATTAATTGGTTTTTTACCTCAAGATCCTGTTTTTTATGAGGATATGACTGGAGAAGAGTATTTAATATATATGGGACAATTAGGAGGATTGCAAAAAAAAGAAGCTAGATTAAAGGCTCAACAACTTCTAGATTTTTTTAATCTTTTTAAAGCTAGAAATAGAGAGATAGGCACCTATTCTGGAGGGGAGAAACAAAAAGTCGGTATTGCGGCATCCTTAATTCATGATCCTAAAGTGTTAATCCTTGATGAGCCTACAGCTAACTTAGATCCAATAGGAAGAGCGGATGTGGTTCAAAAAATAAAAGAATTATCAGATAGAGTAAGTGTGTTTGTTTCAAGTCACATTTTATCTGAAATTGAGCAAATGTGTGAAAATGTAACAATGATAGATAATGGTAAGATTATAATTTCGGATTCTATCAGTAATATTAAAAAGAGCTTTATAAGTAATTTATATTTTTTAGACACTAATATGAATGAGAAATTGGTAGATCAATTGAAAGATAAGGATTTTATCTCAAAAGCTCTGATTGATGATTTAGATGGAAAAATTCATATTATTCCTAAAGATGCTGAAAAGCTTCGAGAGATCTTACCTCAGATGCTACTTAAGAATAAGGCTAAATTATATAGTTTTTATCAACCTGAATTATCATTACAAGATATTTTTATGGAAATTATGACAAAAGAGAGGGGGAACAAAAAATGAAAAACAAAATAGAAAACAAATCAGGAAAGATAAATTCTAGTTTTCAGAAATTGAACTTAAAAATAATACAACCTACGAAGATTTGGCTTTCTAAGAATATTTTCAAGAGAACAGCAATAATAATAAAGAAGACATTTCAAGATTTGTATTCTTTAAAAAAAATCATTATAATGTTGATTGTAATATCAATATTTCCATTGATTTTTGTTATACTTCCAACAGCGGTAGATTTTGGTTTGATATCTCCTAATCATGCTGCTACGATAATCGGTTTTGCATTAATCTTCCCTGCTTTTTTTTGGTCCTTAGGTTTGGTTTACACCATGATTATTGGAACGGCTGGAGCACCTCTTATTGCTGAAGAGGTTAAATCAGGAACAATGTTGTTATTAGTAAGTAAACCTATAAGCCGAATAAAAATTTTTATTGGCAAATATATAGCAGTATATCTCTACGGAATGGTTTTAAGTTTGTTTTCTATTTTTGTGATAGGATGGATCGGAGTATTTGTAAAATCTGGTAATATTGATCATTTTATTAGTTTAATACCATTCATGACTGCTCTATATATCTATAGCTTATTTATTTCTTTCTTATTCACCAGTATTGCTATGGCCTTCTCTTCAATATTCAAAAAAGCAAGATCAGCATCGATATTGATAATTTTTATTTCAATATTATCTTATCTCGCGTTTTTTCTAATTAGAACATTAACTGGTCCATTCTATGTCACATTTCAATTATATCATTTTGATCTTGGTTACCATTTAGGAAATGTATTTATTCTTTTCGTTGAAACATTTAATGCCGTTCCACCTTCTATAAGTTGGCAAACATGGTTTGCAACGATAACAGGAGTATATAGTTTAACTTCAACAATAGATCCAGATCAGAATATAAATCTTGGAGGTTTAGAAAAAACTAATTATTATTTACCAGTGTTTTCTTTATTAATTTGGATTTTAATTGCTGCTTTGCTTTTATTATTTGGTATATTGAGTCTGAAGAAAAGAGAAATTTCTGTTTAAAAATTAATCTTTTGTTTTTATTTTAACGAAAAAAAAGTATGGTGAAGGTTAAAAATAGAATTTTTAAATTTCAATGTCTCTTTTATATAAACTTTTATCCGGGACAAAGCTCATCATAATTAAATCATTTCTAACTTCCCATCCTAATTTCCTATAAAAATCTACTACTTCTTTATTAGATTTCTCTATAAATAAGTGAACTTTGTGTACTTTTTTTATGTGAAACTTCTCAATTAATTCGTCCATCATCATTTTGCCATACTTTCTTTTTTGATAAGCTGGATCTATAGCAAGATGGTGCACATAACCCCTTCTTCCATCAAAAGCCCCCATTACTACTGCTATAACTTTATCGTTTTCCTTACCAATTAAAAATAGATCAGGGTTTCGTTCTAGAATCCATGCTATCTCGTCTCGTGTGTCTGACGAGCTTACTTCTATTCCTGATCTTTTCCAAAGATCAATAATATCGTGGTAGTATCGCATAGTAAAAAGTTCTATCTTCATTTTATTCACTGAAATAGTTAATAGAGAGTTTATTTATTTTCTTTCTTATTTTTGTTTTATTATCAATAATTTCTTTAATATATTTTGAAATTTCCTTTCTTTTATTAATCTCAGATGGAATTGGCAAAATTACATCCATTATTCTATTACCGATTGTAGCAATAGTACCTTGAACGAAAGTTATTGCTTTTATTTGTTTTTGAACGATGTCAAGATTTAGAAGGTAAAATAAAAGGTACGAATCAATATTCTCGCTATTTTTAAGAGTTTTTATCTGAAATATATGGCTCTGGATAATAATTCTTGTATCTAACTCAGTAATAAATGCTGTATTTCCAATTAGATTTGGACCGCCATCCTTTACTAACAGAACGTCTCCTATTTCAATATTCTGTTTATCTTTAAACATATCGTATACTTCGTTTGAAGTTTTTTTATGTGAATTTAGATCGACTTCCCAATTATTAATTTCGCTAGTACGGATAAACGGAATGTCGCCTAAACCATAAACGTGTGAGCCAATTTCGTCTCCTCTTGGTAAGAACCCTTTATTTTTCGTGTAGATTATTCCATTTTTAACTAAATCACCTATAGGAACTAATTGAAAAGCCTTATTATTTTCTAAAGATTTAAGAGTTTTTTCTACGCCTGTGTAATAGTTAGGTATGAAGATATTGTTTTTTATCTGATTTAAATTTAATTTGAAAACTTTTTGGTCTTCTAAGTAGCTGAATTCAACACTTTCATTAATTTTAAGGTGTAAATTAATTAATTCATTATTGACAATCGGATTTTTATTCTCATCATATTTAATACTGCCATCCTTATTTAATTTATACAAAACTTTTCCATCTTTATCGTGGCCAACATTATCAACAATTCCAAAATCAACTTTATAATTCTTGGGAATATTTTTTAATTTTTGAAAGAAGAGAATGCTAGTTTTATTACACGTATAAGGCTGAAATGAATTCTGATCTAAACTAATAATTCCTAATATCTTACCTCTACTCCGTAAATACTCCCAGATATATCTATTTGAAGGATTTCCAAAAAGACCTTCTGGTAAAACAATTCCTAATTTTCCACGGTCTTTTAATAGTTGTACACATCTTTCTATAAATAGAATCTGGGGGGGTTGTTTTTTAACTAACTTATTTTGCTGAACCCATAAATTATCTTTATAGTCCCACTTATGTGCTAAAGCATACTTTTTTAAAATTTCCTTATTATCAATGGGTATTTTTGCGCCAAAAGGGGGGTTAGTAAACACAAAATCAAAATGGTTATTTTTTATTGCATCTGAAGTTGCTTTACTGTAGTTATTAGGATCCAGAGAATCATCGCAAAATATATTGGATTCACTCTGACTTATTATATTTAAGTATAAATTACAAATTTTTGCTAGATATGAATCCTTATCAATCCCATAGAGATGGGATACAACTTCGATTTTCTTTTTTTTTATAATATCTATTTGAGCTCCGTATTTCTGTTCAATTTTTGACCATAAGAAGGCTTTGCATTCTAATAGAAAACCACCATGTCCACACGCAGGATCTATAATCTTAGAATCCATTTTGGGATTTATATAGCTCACCATAAATTCAATTATACTAGCGGGAGTAAAGAATTGCCCTCCTTCTTCTTTTAATAATCTACTTACAAATATCTCAAAAGTATCAGCCAAAATATCTTTAGAAGATTTAAGAATAGATATTCCTTGTAATTTTTCAACAATTAAAAAGACCAACTCTTTGTTTAAATTGATTTTTTCATTTTCTTCAATGAGGTTCTTATATTTATCTTTTATATTCTCCTTAAAGAATTTCTGAAGCCGATCGAATAATTTTTTCTCTGTTTCGTCTTGTCCAATGCTAAACGACATGATTGAATCGGGTAAAGAATTACTTATTTCATCAACTAATTTACATAAAATAAGTTTTAAAATTTCTTTTGAACGAGCTCTTGTATCAGTTTCCGTGTGTTTTAATTTCGCATAAAGGTGTTGATTGATTTCGTTGAATTCTTTTTTTAGATTTGAAGAACGTTTTAAATCCCTCTTTCTAATTAAATTAGTATTTTTCTCCTCGATAAAAGCATCTAGTGTTTTGGGCATTTTAAATTCATTACAATTTCAAAATTATGATTTTTTTATTAAGTAAAAATTATTGAATTAAATGTTTTTCTTTAAATTGGTTCAAATGCGTTCATTTTTTTAAGAAATTCGAGCATTTGTAAGTAAAGCTTATCCCTCTTAGTAAGAATTTCTTCTTCAGTTCGACCTTGGTAATCGTAAAACCCCATTGATGTTTTAGCCCCTAATTGCCCATTCTTCACTTTATCCTTAAGTAGCACGAGATCCATACCCATATTCTTGATAATATCATATACAACATCGAGACCTACAAAATCAAGATTTTGTGCTACTCCAGCAAAAGGCAAACGTACGCCTAAAGTGTTCTTAATGGCCATGTCAATTTCTTCTGGAGAAGCTATGCCTTGTATTATAAGAGCAAAGACCGCAGAATTAATTGCTTGCTGGATTTTATTGACGATAAAAGCATTCGTGAATTTTTTCAAGATTAAAGGTTTTTTGCCAATTTTTTCTAATAATTTAAAGGAAATATCGATAACCTCAGAAGAAGTTTTACGCCCAGCTACTATTTCAACTAAAGGAATAATGTATGGCGGATGAAACCAATGGTGGATTACCAAGCGTTTCGGATTTTTAACTTTTGCGACGTTGAATATATTTAATTCAGAAGTATTGCTTGCTAAAATAATATCTTCAGAGCAGAATTTATTTAATTGAAAAAAAACATCTCGCTTTATGTTACGATCTTCAGAAACTGCTTCTAAAACTAAATCGCAATTTTGGGCAGCAACTTTTAAATTGGTAGATGGATGGATGCGATTCAAAATATTTGAAATTTCACCACTTTTTACATGCTTATACTCTACCAATAAAGAAAGGTTTGATTTAATCTTATTCATGGCATTATCAAGAACCTCTTGATTTAAATCTACAAGATCTACTTCAAACCCGGCAGTAGCATAGACTTGTGCAATGGCGTGCCCCATCGTGCCAGCACCTACGACCAATATGTGCTTTATTTTATCAAGTTCCATTTTCTTCAGCTATTTAATATTATTCTTATTACTAGTTAGAGGGGATTTTTAATAATAATTACTTTTTATTGAAAGAAAATAAATTTTATTTATGTCTATTAATAATAATTTAGATTTTGGAGAGTTTATTGAGTTTTCTGTAAAAAAAAGGTTTGGCACGATTACACTAAATAGAGTTCATCGGTCGAACGCTTTTACAATTGATCAATTAAGATATTTAAAAAAAGCGGTTGAATACTGCCAAAACAACGATAAAATTAGAGGTTTAATTTTAACAAATAGCGGCTCATCATTCAGCACAGGAATGGATTTAGATGCTATTGATGGTAGCAATCATGCAGCTGTTAGAGAACTCGAAGGTACTGCAGCAGATATATGCAAATTGTTATTTAACGGAAAACCGGTTATTTGTGCTATAAATGGTAGAACGATGGGCGAAGGCGTTGTGTTCTCAATATGTTGCGATTATCGAATCGCCGTTAAAGATAGTTATTTTCAAATGCCAGAAATACGCTCTGGAATATTCCCTGGCACTGGTTGTGTAGTTCTATTTTCAAAAATTATTGGAATTCCATGGACGAAAAAGATGCTTATGTTTGGTGAAAAAGTAAGCTCGGAAAAAGCTTTAGAAATCGGGTTAATTGATAAGATTGTAGGGAGTAGAGAGGAATTAATTGAAGAATCTATGAAAAAAGCGAGTTTTCTCTTTTCAAAAAATCAGACTGTTTTGAACGCGATTAAACTATGTAGCAATCATTTCCTTGATATGTCTTATAAGGACGCATATGAAATAGAAAAAATTGCTTCTGGATGGTACGAACACGAAGATAAAAAAAGATTTATCTTAGATTTTAGAAAGAAATTTGAAATAAGAGAATAATTTTATAGCAATAATGAACTAAAATTATATTATTATATTTTAAAATGTAAACGAGAAATGATAAAAAATGTCCTGGGAAGAATTTAATAATTATCCTCACACTATTTGCGGAGTTATCGAGAAATGGGCGAATGAAACTCCAGATAAAATAGCTTTAATTATATATGACACTGAAAAACAAGTTACTTACAAAGAATTTAATAATAATATCATGGTAATGGCGTTAAAACTATACAATATGGGATTTAGAAAAGGAGATATACTCGTAACATCTTTACCTTTTCTCTATGAACATATTGTATTAGGTTACGCTTGTGCTAAGCTCGGGGTAATGTGGACCCCTTTAGACCTACGCTTAAAGCCACCAGAAATCATGAGAAATTTGGAATTGTTAAAAGAGAAAGCAAAAATGTATTGCCATTTAGGAAAAACATCAGCGGCAAATTTTGGAATGATCGGAGCAGCTATTAAAAAAAAGATTACGTGGTTGAAATATGTTGTGCAGTTTAGCACCCCGGAAGATAAGTATCGAAATGGAATTATTCCCGCTTTTCAAATTGCGGAGGAAGCAAAAAATGAATATTTAGAAGCTATTAAAAATCCAGAGATTATGAAGGATTTTTTAAAAGAATGTTCTAGAGTTGAAGATAAAGATCCAATTTTAATAATTTTTACAACTGGAAGTACGGGATTTCCAAAACCAGCAATGGTAACAAATATTGGTATTACTTGCCAAAATTTGTGCTTAGCTAAAGGGATTCATGTAGAAGATGATGACCTCATGCTTGTTAACCTTCCACCCTCTCATGTAGGTGGAACTACCGAGCAACTTATGACAACTTTGTTTAAAGGAGGTACATGTGTTGTTTTACATATCTTTGATCCCGCAAATACTCTTGATGCCATTCAAAAATATAAAGTCACGGTTTTTGGTCAAATACCTGCATTGTTCGTTATGGAATGGCGATTACCAAATTACAATAACTATGACCTGAGTTCGTTAAAATATGCTATTTATGGAGGACAGTCAGTTGACCGTCCATTTCTAGAAAAACTCTCGAGCATGGCGCCTAAATTTGGGTCTGGTCTAGGATTAACCGAAGTTTCTGGGTTTTGCAGTTATACTCCTTTAGATGGCACGGTTGACGATATTTTAGAAAGCTTAGGACACGATTATCCCATAACACCTCTTACAATTCGAAGTCAAATGAAAGAAGATGGTACAGCAGGAGAAGAATTGGTTAACGGTGAAATTGGAGAGATTTGTTATTCTGGACCACAATTATTTGCGGGATATTTTAACAATGAAGTAGCAACTCGAAATACCATTTCTGTTGATGGAATATTATACACCGGAGATATGGGGTTTAAAGATAATAAAAATTGGCTCCATTTAGCAGGTCGCAGGAAATTTCTTATTAAACCAAAAGGATATCAAGTTTTCCCACCTGAAGTAGAGGTTTTTATCGGAGAATTACCACAAATTGAGTTTATTGGCGTTGTAGGAGCAAAACATGAGGTTTTTACAGAAGGTATCGTTGCATACATTAAATTGAAGGAAGGAGAAAAGTTAACAGAAAAACAAGTTATGGAACATTGCAAAGGAATGGCCGCGTTTAAAAGACCTTCACTGGTTGTTTTTCTAGACGAATTTCCTTTAAATCGTGTAGCAAAAACAGATTATGTGACTTTAAGAGAGCGTATTCAAGCAGATATCGATAATGCTAGATTAAATGGAGGCTGGGACGCCCCATAAAATATCCCCTTAACGAAATATTATTTTGTTAAAAATTTATAGTGATTTTCGTCAATAACAGGTCTATAACCTATTTTTTGATAAATACTATTTGAAGTTGGGTTACTTAAATCCGTAAACAAGAAACAGTACCTATTGCCTTCTTCTAAGAGTTGTTTGCTCAATTTTGCAACGCACTCAGTTGCGTATCCTTTTCTTCTTAAGGACGGTGGGGTGTAAACGAAGTTAACAAAATTACCATTTGGAGTTTTTCCTGCTTTCCTCACCATTGAAACGGGTTCGTTATTATCAAATAACAGAAACATTTTACTTTTATTCTCTTCAAACTCTTTTCTTAATTGATCAATCGTTTGTTCAATATCGTCTTCTGTTATATCTACTAATGCTTCTTTCATCATCTCCCCTGCCCATTTAAGTACTATTGATTGATGAGTTTTTAACGTAATAGAAAACTGCCTATTACCAATTGTATCTTTTGAGACTTCCACTAATTTGTAAATCCTTTCTTTCCTTAATAGATGAGGTTTTAATGATTTTCTTTCACACCATAACGCTGTAAATTTATCTGCCGCTTTTTTAAAACTCAATACGCCAGGTAGTTTTTCATTTCGTTTGATAAGTTCTTCCACTAACACTTCAATAGTATCTAAATTATCCGTATAAGAAATTAGGAGATCATGTGGAGGAGTTCTTAAGGATATTAATTTTACTTCGTCGTTGTCTGTTAATGAAAACAAAAGTGGCCTCTCATTTTCAATATCGTGAATATTTTCTTTAAGAGAAATAAGAATTGTTAAAAGGAGGTTGTTTTCAGCCTCTTGCGCTAATAAAAAAGGATATGAGATATCATAAAAATCATCTACTTCTTCATAAAATCTTGCTTCCATACTCATATAAGAAGATTCACTAATTAAAAAATTAACGCGTGTGGGAATGTTAGTACTAATTAAAGTCTCTTTTTGATGTCGTCTAATTGCTTCTCAAAACTTTCAATTTCGGATTTGGAAATTGTTTTATTATTAACTTTTTGAATTATGTCAATAAAACCCCTAATAAGAGGATGTTCCAGTACAACACAAGTTTGATTTAACGTGTTAACATCTAAAATGAGGGCTGATTCTAATATTTCTCCCATTCCGATCACATCCTTGAATAATAATTCACTATCTTCGGTATATGATAAAATTACAATATCTTCTAATATTTTGGAGCCATCGTTTTTCTTTATTATCTTAAACTCGCACATATTTAATATTTCACTTTAATTCTAATGTTATTACATATTAATTTGGTCAATTTAAATAAAACCAACTTTTTTAAAATACGCTTAATAAATAAAAATATAGTAATTATTTTAAACTTACAGCTAAAATCTTTAATAGAGAAAATTGATGTAAATATGACAAGACCATATCAAAAAGCAAATATCCCAGGACCTGAACAAGGTACGACCGTTTTTGATCCAAAAGTCATGGCAAACTTCTTGAAGGACGATAAAAAGAAGCTTTTTGTCATAGGCTCAGAATCTTTAACTTGGGAACTTGATGGAAAAAAAGTTGCTGACTATTTTATTGAAATAGCTAAGAAACTAGATTGTCACGTCCTTACTACGGGTCATACGTATAAGTACGTAAAGGGTAAAATCCCAGACGATAAATTATGGGATATGTCGTTGATAAATATTACCGGTAGACTAGTAGATAAAGATTGGAAAGGTTTAGATGGCAAAGGGCAATATAGAATGGCTATTTTTGGTGGACATGTTGTCTATTACGTAAGTCAGACTTTAAGCCGATTAAAGAACTTTCAAAATCACTTGCGAACCGTTGAACTGGATAAATATTCACATCCTAACGCTCGATTTAGTCTTCCGAATTTTAGCGACAACGATTGGAAAGAATTTTTAGAAAAATTAATTGAAAATTTATAAAAATTAAAAAGGAAAAATACTAAGAGGAGAATGACAATATGAGTTTTTCAGATATGCCTGTGGACATTGGTCCCGTATATGAAGGAGAGCGCATCAGGGCAAAACAAATGTATGTGGAATTGGGCGGCCCAAAAATGAAAAAGCACTTTGAATTAGTTAGGGTCAAATCAGCAAATGATATTAAAGATGGTCAAGTAACAATCCACGGACCTGATTTAAAAGACATGAAAGAAGGATCAACCCATCCAATTGGAATCTTCGTAGAAGTCGCCGGGCCAGAATTAGAGGAGGATTTAGAGGCCGTTTTCGAAAGACGGGTTCATGAATTCTGCAATTTCGTAAATGGAATAATGCATTTAAATCAACGCTACACAAACTGGATGCGCGTTTCTAAGTCAGCTTTCGAAAAGGGGTTCAATTCTTTTCAAATGTTAGGAACTATCCTCATTAGACTTTACAAAGCTGAACTACCGATCATCGAACAAGCTCAAGTCACTTTTTATACAAATGAAAAAGAAATTGAAAAACCTTATGATGTGGCAATAGGAGTTTACGATAAAAGAGACGAGAGAGCCAGAACAATACACGATGATGATGTGGATATGTTCTATGGATGCGTATTATGCCAATCCTTTGCCCCGACTCACGCGTGTTGCATTACACCTGACCGAACAAGTTTATGCGGTTCAATTAATTGGTTCGATGCAAGAGCAGCTGCGAAAGTCGATCCTAAGGGACCTTTATTCGAAATTCCCCCAGGCGAATGCTTAAACAAACTAGCTGGCGAATATACCGGTATAAATGAGATGATCAAGAAACGTTCGTTAGGAGAAATTGATAGAATTTATTTATTTTCGGGCATGGAATTCCCACATACTTCGTGCGGTTGTTTCGAAGCTATCGATTTTTACATCCCTGAAGTAAACGGACACGCAATTGTAGATCGAAACTACGGCGACGTAGCAATTAACGGACTTCCGTTCAGCGCGATGGCAAACCAGACTGGTGGAGGCAAGCAGATGCCTGGCTTTAATGGAATCAGTATCCAGTACATCGTATCACCTAAATACCAGCAATACGACGGTGGAATTGAGACTATCGTGTGGATGAACAAGGGCGTAAAAGATCGCGTCAGCGAGTTCCTTCCGAAAGATCTATTGCCTAAAATCGCAACTGAAGAAGACGTTACTGATATCAACCAGTTGAAGAAATGGTTGGAAGATGTTAACCATCCCATAGTAGAAACATGGGCAGAGGCGTTAGGAGATGAGGAAGAAGAAGAAGAATGGGAAGAAGAAGGCGCGATGGTTCCAATGGGGACAGTTGGAATGACAATTCCAGGAGTAGGTGGCGCAGGTGGATTCAAGATCATCTTAAAGAACTGCAAGATCCACGCCGAGGCAATTATTATTAAAAAAATTGAACCTAAACGCAAGAAGAAATAAGAAACTTATTCTACTTTATTTTTTATTTTATTGAATTTCAAAAATTTTATTACTATCTAGTTTCAATTAGATTTTAAAGTCGCTTTACTAATAAAAATATTGAGTAGTAAGATCATCCTCAACAATGAACTATTTAACGGATTTATCCCGCCTCCGGAATTAAGATAATAAAGTTACTTCCTTTCATACAGTCTCCCTTAACTCTATCCTCGACCCAGATTTTTCCGTTATAGGTTTCAATAATTTTATTTACAAGCGACAATCCTAAACCCATTCCTTGAACGCTTGTTTCTTCATTATACCCTCTTTTAAAAATTAAGCTCTTCCTAGAATCTTTGATTCCTATACCATTATCTATAAATTCAATTTTCAGATAATTTATGCTTTCTTTTTTCTCTTTGGAAATCTTTACGAGGATTTCCACCGTCGGATTTTCGTTATATTTTATTGCGTTAACCAGTATATTTTCGAATAAATCTTCTAGAAGTTCATTAGCTCGAATATAGAGCTTTCTACTTAAAGAATCTACTTGAATATCAATATTTCTATCGTGATACGCATTTTCTATATAAAAAATTGATTTTTCCAGTGCGTCACTAATTTCGACTTTTTTAATTGATGATGCTTCTTCATCAAGGCTTGAAAGCTTGCGAATGGTAGAAACTAATTTTGCCCCTCTCTTGATTTGATTTTTTATAATTTTATTATATTTTTTTAGTTTTTCAACTTTTTTTGGGTCTCCAATATAATATTCGCTAAGTTGTATTCCAGATAATATATTTTGCAAAATGTTATTGATGTCGTGAGAGAATAAATCCTTGTAAAATTCTGCACGAATATAAGCCTCACGATAGCTTTTTTCAGATTCTTTTAAATTTTTAGGATGGTCTCGAACATTTTCTATTATATCTTCCAATTAAATAACCTTTTAAAGAAGGATTTTGATTTTTTCTTTTTTAGATTTGAATTATAATATTTATATAGTCTTTTCTGTCAAAAAGCAATGTAATATTAACATAAGTTATTATTAAATTTTCAAATCATTTTTGTTAAATCTAAGTTCATTTCCTTTAAAAAAAGAATTTGAGCCAAAGGGTAGAAAGAAATAAAAAATCCTATTCTATTTTATTTTTACTTTTTTTATATTTTCAGTTAAAAAGATTATTTATTCTCGCTAAATTGATTGATTCGGTTTATTATATTCCATTTTTTCACAAGTTTGACTACAGCGGTGGGCAAAAAATGTTCCCAAGATTCTCCTTTTAGCATTAAATTGCGAATATCGCTTCCACTCAACCCCTTTTCATCTAATGGTACTTCCCATAGAACATGAACTTTCAATCCTAAAGATTCTAAGTATTTTTCCTTTTGTCGACCCCAATCATCGTAAATCGAGAGGAAAAACACCACATCCATAGGAACGTAATATTTCAATAACTCGGGCAGATTTATGGGGAACGGTACAATATAGAATTCTGATAATTCCAAACCTTTTTCTAATAAAGTTTCTCTTACCATTACATATCGTTCATAGTAAGTCAATGGGTTAGCGATAAGCGTACTGCGATGAGGATTTGAATCGTGGGCTTTAGTTAGGGTAGGGTCAGGATTGGTGATTCCCACGATTAAATGATTACATAGTTTTTTTCCTGCTAGGAGAAATTTCACGTGATCGTTGTGGAGTATTTGGAATCTTCCGTGAATTACGCCTGTTTCGTACCGTGTTTCTTTAACTTGCTTCATTCTAATTAATTATTTATCGAAATAAAATAATTCGAATAATTCAAAAAAGATTAATAATTTTGCCATATAAATTATTCAATTGGATGAGAGGTTTATTATTACATTATTAAAAGAGGATATCGAAGAATCGAAAGAACGAATGGATGCGTGGTGGGATCACGAACTAGTTGATCGACCAGTTATATCGTACTATTTCTCGAAGAAAAGGGCAGCCATAGGAGGATATTTAGACGCCTTGGGGCAAAATTGGAGGTTAGCAAAAAACCCAGAGTATATCGAAGAAGATCTTAATAAATTTGAGAAAACTGCGGAAAAAACTTTTTATGGTGGAGAAGCAATACCTTCTTATTTTCCAAATTACGGACCGGGCATAGTTGCCGCTATTTTTGGCGTTGAGCCGAAATTTCAATCTGAAACTATTTGGTTTAGTCGCCCAACCAAACCAGAAGAAATAATATCTCTACTTGAAAGCGTAAAATTAGACCAGAATAACGAATGGTATTCGAGAATTCTTAGAATCACGGAGTATGCTGTGAAAAGAGCGAAAGAAAATTATCAGATTTCAGTTACAGACCTAGGAGGGGTTTTAGACATTCTTTCCTCGTTCTTAGGGCCAACTAATCTATTACTAACTATGAAGCGTAAACCACACATAGTAGACACTTGCCGAGAAATAATTCTTGAAAAGTTAATAATAATCTACGATAAGCTTTACGAGATAATTAAGAAGGATTGCAAAGGCTTCAATGCTTGGCTAAATGTCTGGTGTAGGAAAAGTTGGTACCCCGTCCAATGTGATTTTATCGCGATGCTTAACCCAAAATGGTTTAAAAGATTTGCATTACCAGATATTATAACCCAAATCGAACATATGGATTACGCAATTTATCATATGGATGGTCCTTATCAAATCCCGTTTTTAGACGATTTTTTATCAATCTCGCATCTAACAGGTATCCAGTGGGTACCAGGAGCTGGTCGTCAACCACAAGGATCAGAAGAATGGATTCCGTTATACAAAAAAATCCAAAAAGCAGGCAAAAATGTTGTAATAGATACCCTTTCGGAAAAAGTACCTCATTTATATCGTAATTTAGAGCATAAAGGTTTATACGTTAGAACGCTCTATTCATCTAAAATAATCGCAGATTTTTACTTACCCCCTTTTATTGGTGGTGGAGATGGAAAGTTAATAGAAGAAGCAATTACATGGGTAAAAAATAACAAATATCCAAGAATAAATAAGGAATTACTTGATGAATTTTTAATTATGGGAAACTATGAGTTCGACAGCGGAGTTAAACAACAACTGCTTAAACAAATAAACAGTTCTTTAAAAGAAAAGCTGTATTTTACTTGAAATAAACTAATACCTCTTTTTTTTACTATTTTTATAGACCTTTTTGATTCATATGTTTTTGTTGACACTTTATTTTTTGTAAAATAAGTTCCTTTATCGAATAAAATTTGGATAGCTATTATATTAATTAAAAATATTTTAAAGGATAAAAGCAAATTTATAATTATGCGTTTAAAGGCTCTATTTTTTAAAAACAAAATATTTTCAATAGGAACTCTTTTCTTTTCAATTTGGATTATTATTTTAGTTTTGCTTGCAATATTTAGTCGTAGGGAAATAGTTTTTTACGATGCTCTTGGACAAACCGATGTTTCTTCTGATTATATTAGCTTTTTACCATTTTTAAGGTACATTTTTGAACCCTTTGCAATAATTGCTTTTATTTTAGAATACCGATTCACTTGGCTTTTCCTGTATTTAATAATCTACCCGATTTTACGCGTTTTTTATGTGTTCTTAAGAAAATCGGGCAAATTAAACTCACGCAAATACAATCATTTAAAACATTTGTTAACAGATTTCATTTATTTTTCGTTTAAAGTTTTATCTATAACGCTTGTAGCAATTTTACTAATTGTACTAGTAGGATATTTAATTCAAGGATTTTTCTTTGTTAATAGATACTTTATGGTTCTGGTCCAAATTGGAATACATTTTTGCGGTATATTAATTTCAATTAAAGTGGTGTATACTCTTTTAAAATTATTCCATCCAAGGCTTAAATTTAATTTTGCTGCTAAAATAGAAAAAGGAAATAGAACAATTATCGCGAATTTGAAGAAAGAATTTGTTTATTTTGTCGGAATTATGTTGCTATTGCTTAGTTCTAATGTTATTTTATTGTCAATTCAATTTCCAACTCATAAAATAATCCCAATTACTCCTCTTGACGACGACGAGTTTTTATTTGACTTTCATATTCACACGACCTTTTCTGACGGTTGGCTTACTCCCGAAGAGAGAGTTTTATGGTACATTGAACACGGGATTTCTGGAGCGGCATTTTCCGATCACGATAACTTAAGAGGGGCTTTAGCAGCTCGAGAATTTGTTGAGAAGAATGGACTGGATTTTACAGTCTGGATAGCAGAAGAATGGACAAATCACGAACCAGATCCCGAAATTCATATGAATTACTTTGGGATAGAAGAAGAATTAGTACCTCTGGAATCTTATACACCAGGAGGACCTAAAGCGATGAATGCCTCTGATTTAATAAGTTATGTAAAAGCTAACGGGGGTTTTATAACGGTAAACCATTATAATTACGAAGACGGGTCTGGAGCGCCACATACACTTGAACAGTTGCGCGATTGGGGTGTCGATGGTTTTGAAATCATTAATGGTGGAGGTTATAACAAGTATACGGAGATACGCCAATTTTGCTTGGATAACAATTTAATTTGCATAGCGGGGTCTGACATTCATACTAATGAGGACTTAAACACTTTTACCAAATTAAAATTAGATGATCCAAATAATAAAACGATTGAAAATATTTTCAAAAACTTAAAGAATAATACACATGAAGCTGTCGCGATTCAATTTTTTTCTGAAACTTTCAAGTTTCCCGGAGATTCGAACGATTCAGGACTTTACATCGTAGAAGAATTTATTAATTATCTCTTAAACATAGATATTTATCAAGGCCTATCTTGGATAATTTGGTCATCTATAGTCTATTTAACATTCGCCCTATTTTACAGGAGGGCAAAAAAAGCAGAATTAAAATGGTTAAAAGTTAAAATTTATTAAATTCTTTTTTTTAATATTTATTAAATTAGTTTAAATATAATATCCCGTATTATCGTCTACATTCTTATCGTTGTCATCTTCGTTATCGTCTTCGTCTTCTTTGCCCATTAGCTTTTTAGAGAAAAATTTCATTATATCTTTTGGATCTAAATCTTTTAAGTCGTTCATATCGATTGGGATTATCCCTTTTCTTAAAGGACCCATTTGACTTTTTAATTGCTTTTCAATTTTTTTTTTCTGTCTGTCGTGCAAAATTAATTCCTTTTTCATAAGGATATTTAACTCATTTGCTACTAATTCGTCCAATTCATTAGGGGTAAAAGATAATAACAATTCTGTATCATATAGTTTAGTCAATTTCTTTACTACCTTTTCTCTCTTAAGTTCTGGGATTTGGTAGATTGAATCTAAACCCATAAGATGAATAATATTCAACCAATTAAGCTGACAAGCCCAAGCTTCTTTCTCTGACATATTATTAAAATCAAGTTTTTCTATTAATATAATATAATAACATTTATCTTATATTTTTTAACAAAATACCTAAACATTTAAATCTATGTTTTTTGTTATATTAAATCAAAATATTGAAACATTAGAGGATGCTACAAAAGAAATCCTTAATAAAAATTAATTTTAAGTAATTTTATTGAAGGTTAAAAGGTAAAAAATTAGAAAAATTCTTTAAATGATGAAATTATTAATTCGGGCTCGTCGTGCATTACCCAATGTGAAGAATTTTCAACACGGATAATTTTTAGGTCGGCTACATAATCAGGTAGTCCATCCAAGACCGACGGTAACACGGCTATATCTTTCATCCCATGGATGACTAAAGTAGGGACGATTATTTTCCCTGTCCAATCGTTAAAACTTACATTTGCCCTATAATAATTCACTCCTCCTAAAATAGCTCCAGGTTTTGCCCACGCTTCTAAATATTTTTTCTTGTCAAAATCAGTAAAGCCTTTTTTATTTATCAACCCTTCAAAAACGGCGAATTTTAACCACTTAAAATCGTCCTTAAAAAGAAATTTTTCTCCATCGGGTTTAAGAAATTCAAAGATATAAAAACTAGCTTTTTGTTGTTCTTTATCTGAGCGCAAACTTTTTTGGAATATCTTCATGTGAGGTGCATTTAAAATTGCTAACTTTCGTACCAATTGAGGATATTTTTCAGAGAATGCCCACGCTACTACGCCGCCCCAATCGTGCCCTGCAAGAAAAACGTCACCTAAGTTTAGAGTCTCTATTAATCCTTTAATATCCTCGACTAAAACATCCATTTTATAATTATTAACGCCTTTGGGTTTGTCAGATAAGTTATAGCCGCGCATATCAGGGATGATTAGCTTAAAATTCTTTTTAAGCCTTAGAATTACATTTTTCCAACCAAACCAAAAATCTGGAAAGCCGTGAAGCAAGATTAAAGGCTCACCTTCCCCGATTATAACCGTATGGAGTTTTACACCATTCGTTTCGACGAACTTCTCCTCGCCACTACTAAATAATTCCATAATATTTGACCTAAATAATTATCTTGTTACAAGTACTTTAATTTCAATTGATTTTCTTTGATTATAAATTAAAGCCTTTTATTTAATATTTCAATTAGTATTCAGACTAATAAACTTTTTAATAGCCTTAAATAATCCAATTAGTAAATAAAGTTTTTGAAAACGAGTATCAAACAATGAAATAAAAGAGAATATATATAAAAATTAAAATATAAAGAGAATTTTAAAAAAAATCTTTAATTCTTTATTCAAAATACCTATAGAAGGAATCTTCGAAATCCTTAATACTAGAATTGTTAAGTTCGCCAAATTTATAGCGCCCTTGTGGAAGTCTTTTCTCTTTCGAAAAATAACTCTTTAGAGAGCTTTCAAAATCGCTTACGCTTAAACTTTTCTCTTCCGCGAATTTTATTTCACCAAAGAATTTCAAATATTCTGGTGTACTATCACTCATTTTTACTATCACTTTTAATTAAATACTTTTCTATATAAATAAAACTTGATTAGATCATTAATGGTGATGTTTATTTTTAAATGTTATGGTTGTATTCCTAAGCGTAAAGTTATGAAAAACTTATTTTCCGAAAGTTTTCCCACTTTTTCGTTTTTGATCTCAGCAAGAAATTAGTAATCAATTAGAGATTTTGATAATCAGTTTTTCTTTTTTCGAACATAAATATAATTATTTTTATCTATCTTAACCTAACACATAAATGAGATTTTAGTATTAGTATATTTATTTTGCATTTCATCAAAAAAGAATAATTATTTTATTCATTAATTGTTTTGTTTTCATCATCTTTATATTGTAAAACAAACCAAAAGACTAAGTTGAAAACATAGTAATAATAGTTTTTATATAATCATAATTAAATAAGAAAATATAATTTATTTATTGAAAAACAATATAGAAATAACTAATAATAAATTGAGTGTGAAAATTTTGAGCAAAAAATTAGACGATAAAATTTATTTGAATTATTTACTTCAATCTTTAAATGTTAACGACTTAAAGCAAATGTGCAGGGATTTTGAATTGAAAGGGTATTCAAAGCTCAAAAAAACAGAGCTAGTTGATTTCATACTTGATTCTTTATCAGAAGAAGAACTTAAAGAATTAGTTGAACAGAAAGAGTTAGAAATTATTTCGAATGAAATTCAGATAGCAATCAAAATTATAAAAGGTAGTTATCGCGAAACAATAAGTTCTATAAAGATTGTTAATGAAAAAAACCACGAAATCGAATTATTGTTCAAGGGCTTTAACTGGGATGTTTCATCCTATTTATCTATAACGCCAGAAAATATTGACGACCCTGAACGCGACTGCGATTGTAGAATAGGCTCAAATATGGGGTTTTGTAGTCACTTTTGGGTCGGTTTAATTTTTTCGCTCAAACATAATTATTTTAAATTATCAGATTGGAAATTAACTGTCTTGCCAAGGGATTTTGAAAAAAAAATGGCAACGCTAAAAATTTCTACGACAACAACTTCTGGAGATATTGCTAAGGGGGCAGGAAAAGCCGTAAGCATGGTTGACGAAAGTTCAGCCGACTATCAGTTGTTGAAACATCTCAACAGTAGAATCACAATTTATGAAGGGGAAATTACGGAAATTTTGGAAAGAGAATCTGATTTTCAAGGTAATGTGACTATTTACTATATAATTTCTCTAAAAGATGTAAAAATTGGACCTCAATTGAAGAAAGTTAAGGGTTATCGCGAAGAGGATACTATCAGAGTCGATGACTTAAAATTAAGGGTAAGCAGCAATGCTTACGAGAAGGTTGAATTAAAGGTCGGAGATAAAATCACCTGTAGTGGTGGTGTAAATAAAGATAATTTTTGGGGCTTAATTTTGAAGAGAGTTACCAAACTTTCAAAAATTTAATTTAAGTTGAAAATAATGAGAGAGCCAAAATCTGGTTTAATAAACGATATTAATTTGGTCCTTGCTACGGACTTTTATCAATTAACTATGGGGGCTGCATATTATCAAAATAATTTAGAAAACGGTATAAGTGATGAAAACGATATCGCAGTTTTTGATCTTTTTATTAGAAAATATCCTAAAAATCGCAATTACTTAATTTTCGCCGGTTTAGAACAAGCGATTTATTACTTACAAAACGCTAGATTTACTGAAAAGACAATTAATTTCTTGAGACAAAAAGAAGTT
>DAOUUT010000209.1 GCA_030668025.1 Promethearchaeota archaeon | reverse complement strand
TGAAATCTCCTGTTTTGAAAGTCAGAATATTCTGCCATACACGATTCTGGTTTTGCATTTTTACAGAAAGGAAATTTTATCATTGTGCTCCTTTCTCTATCGTAAGGTAGTTCTCTTACTGTCGTAAATCGTGGGCCACAAACAGCACAAGCAATAAAGGGATAATTGTAATACTTTTGTAGATCTGGATTTCGCATGTCTTTAATACAATTTTCACAAATTGCAATATCAGGTGGTAAAGTCAAACTTTTACCCCTCCCCTCTTCGCTTTTTCCTATAGTTAAACTAGAATATATCTTATCAAATTCAGCTTTAATAACTTTTATACTCTCAATAAAAGCAATTTTTGGTTTTGCTTTCTCAATTTCCCCCAAAAATGCTTCAAGATTCTCCTCCTCTCCTTGTAAGGTTAATCTAACCCCAGCATTACCTCTATTTACTATTTGACCTTTTAAGTCAAACTTTCGAGCCAAATTGTAAAGGAAGGGGCGAAATCCCACCCCTTGAACTATTCCTGTGATCTCTATATTATAATTAATTAGCTTCAAATGGCGACTCTCATTATCATTCTACAAATTAAACCTAATATATTAAAGAATCCTTAAAAGATAAAATTAATAATTTATTAGAATAAGAAATATAGAACAGTTATACAATTTCTAAATAATTACATTAATTTGATCTAAAATGACTAATAACGATTTAAGATGGGACATACCTTATCATAAAGCTTTTTTCAAAACTAGTCACAATTCTTTTAATATGTCCATTCGAAAACAACTCAATCATGGTGTTAGAGGGCTTGAATACGACATTCATGACAATAGGATTCAAGAGATTGGTGATTTTGAAGTATATCACTTACCCAAGCATGTCGACGCTGCAATTAATGTCGATGGAAATCCTGGAGACTTATTATTATCCAATTGGCTCACATTATTGAAGGTCTGGTCAAATGAACAGAGTAATGAGCACGCACCTATAACTCTTTTTATCGAATTAAAAGATTGTATTGTCGATGCGAATAATGAACCGAGCGAATTATATGGCATTAAAAGGTTAGATAAGATAATTATTGATGCGTTATCACCTAAATACTTATATTCGCATAGTGAATTTAGAAAAAACGAACACCAATGGCCTACAGTAGGAGAATTAAAAGGACGCGTAATTATTGTATTAACCAGTTATTGGGGGGGTTATTGGGCTTCCAGTGAAGGTGGGTTCGAATCCCGTTTACAATATTTAAATAATTGTCTGAAGGGTGAGGATGACGTTTGCTTCGTATCTTGGATCGAAGAAGATCGCGGGAAAGAAAAAACATTCATGAAAGAGAAAGCAACTTTTTGGAAATGTAGTATAGAATATAGCACTGAATATTATGAAGAGAATGTGAAATCACAACGATCCACGAGAGTTGATTTTGATAAAATAAGAATGGGGCGTCATGTGAAAACGTATTACGAGAAAAATTATGAAAGTGGATTTAGAGCCAACTTTTTTGCTACAGATTCATGGGCCGAGGAAAAATACGATAAAGTTTTTCCATGGTCAATCTAAGCTATCTATGATAATTATAAAATATTGCACATGTACCCTCTTGAGATACCATACATGGTCCAATTGGATTGAGGGGAGTACACAACTTCCCAAAAAGCTCGCACTCGTTAGGATATAGTTTACCTACCATTATTAGATGGCACGAACATCCCGGTGGAATATCTTGCGACTTATCAATTTTAATATCGAACTTTTTATCGGCATCAAATCTTTCGTACTTGTCTCGTATTGCTAAACCTCCATCAAGGATTCTTCCAATCCCTCTCCAAGGGGAGGACACGGATTCAAAAACTTCTGAGATAACATTTTGAGCGATTTTATTTCCTTCTGGTTTTACTACTCTCGAATATTCGTTTAAAGTTTCGAATTTTTTGTTCTTAATTTGTTGGAGTAGCATTAAAATACCTAATAAAACGTCGTTAGGCTCAAATCCGGCGATTACATTTGGCACTTTATAAGCGTCTGAAAATATTTTAAACGCCTTTAAGCCAATTATAGTAGAAACATGCCCTGGCGAAATAAAACCATCAATTCTTATTTGGGATTGGCTTATTAATAGTTCCAACGCTGCGGGAATGAGTTTATGAGCACAAATTACCGAAAAGTTTGAAGGAGGCCCACTTTTTATTTCGTAACCAATTAAAGGGGCTGTAGTTTCAAAACCAATGGCAAAAAAGATTACTTCTTTATCTGGATTTCCTCTCGCTATTTCGACCGCATCGTGAGGACCATATACGATTCTTACATCTGCTCCCATTGCTTTTAATTCTGCTAAGGAAAGCTTGGTAGATGGTACGCGGATCATATCTCCAAAAGTAGTTATTATGGTGTCGTCTCGTTTCCCAAGCTCAATTGCCTTGTCGATATCTGCAGCGGGACATACGCAAACAGGGCACCCCGGACCTGAAAGGATTTCAATCTCTTTAGGTAACAATGGTCTTAGCCCATACTTCGAAAGAGTGTGTTCGTGAGTGCCACACACATGCATAAACTTAACTGGTTTTTTTATTTCCTTTACAGTTTTATTTATTGACTTGATTATTTTATCTGCGAATTCTTTACTTCTTAACATTTCTATTCCAGGAATATCCATATTCTTGAGTACACAAAAGATGTTAATCTATAATTATATGTTCTAAAATTTGACCAGAAGTATCAAAACACTTTATGTTATCAGAAAGATCATAAGGATGTGCCAATAACATAGTAAATCTCCGTCTTTTAAAAATTTGGTTTAATTTCTCATTAGTTGAGAGACTGCCTGATGGGCGTGATATGAAAGTTCCCTCATATGAGAGGTCTAAAGGAATACTACATGTTGCCTTGATTAGCTTAAATTCTTTTAAACTATCATTACAAGCTCTTGATGATATGATATATTCAGATACAACTCCTTTATGGACTCCCAATACCCCTTTCATTTTTTTGGGATGACCCTTTTGACACATATCAACTAATCCCTCAAGAAAATCTTTTTTAATCATAATTTGATTTAATTTCATATTATCAATTAATAAAAGAATTTCATCTATTATTTCTAAAACTGAGACTGCTGAATGTTCTTTCCAACATCGTAATGAGGAGACGATCCGACTGAGTTTGAATTTATCTCTTTTATTATTAATTAAATAAGCTTTCATTTTTTTGGGATATCTTCTAAAATCAACTTCTAACACAATATTAGTATTGATTTCAAAATGCAAAAGAAAGTTATCTCCACCAACAGAAATAACATCTGGAAATTTGTCAAGAACTTTTAGATATTCTTCCTTTCTTATACCCATAATTTTCTCAAATTGTTATGTTTTATTTTATTTACGATTTAAATTTCAATTTCTGTAAACATCTTAACAAATTCTCGGTATTGGCTCCCCTAAAGGCATATCAACGAACCGAGTCCCCCCAACTATCGTGCTCAAAAGCACTCTTTTAGGATTGTCCGCCTTGACTACGCCTATTATCTCGGCGTCTTTTCCTATTGAAGTTGATTTTATTTTGTATAAGATTTCTTCAGCTCTAATAGGGTCGACTGACAAGAGAGCCCGTCCCTCGCAAGCTATTGTGTAAGGGTCTAACCCTAACATTTCACAAATCGCATTAACTTGCTTTTTAATTGGAATCTTGTCTTCTTCTAAAACAATACTTATGTCTGATTTATTTGCCCAATCGTTCAGTGCTCCTGCTATTCCACCTCTCGTTGGATCTTTCATTGCGTGAATATAATTATTACTAATATCTTGTTTAAGAACGTTATATATATCGAGTAATAGCCCAACATCTGATTCCAAATCGCTTGATATATTCAATCCTTCACGACTACCGATTAATGCTGTACCGTGATCCCCTATACTCCCAGTTACGATAATTTTATCGCCGGGTTTTAAGTTGCTATCTAAAACTTTTATATTTTTATTTTTGATTCCAATCCCGGTAGTTGCCATTATCATTTCGTTCAGAGTTCCCTTAGGCATTATTTTAGTATCCCCGGCTATTATCGCGATGTTTGCTTCTTTTGAAGTAAAATTAAACGAATTTACTATTTTTTCCAACTTTTCAAATTTAAAACCTTCTTCAATGATTATTATTGAAGTTAACGCTATTGGTTGAGCACCCATCATTATTAAATCGTTCACGGTACCGCAAACGCTTAATTTACCCAAATTTCCTCCTGGAAAAAATAAGGGATAAACAGTATGTCCGTCGGCAGTAATCACAATTTCATTTTCGTACTCTTCTAAAGGAATCGTGGCTCCATCGTCCAATTCTGCGACGCCTATCCCCTTATTAATGTTTTTATAAGTAATATTTTTCGTAATAAAATTGATGAGCTCTTCTTGTAATACTCCGCCAGCTCCATGGGATAACCTAATAAGATCTGAGCTCACTTTTTTCGTACTCATAATTGAAAATACGAAGTAAAAATTATAAGAATTTAGGTTTTAACTAATAATTCTGAAAAATTTGAATTTTATAAATAAATGATGGTCACAATTATAAGTAATATTCTATTGTAATACCCGTTTGGGAATCTCTTTTCATAGTTTGATATATTTTCTTTAGCTTTTCTTGATATTCAATTAGACCAAAGCGAAATACATGATTAGGCTCAAATAAAAGTGGTTGTTTCTCAAAGAATTCTTTTTGATATTTTTGCTCATCTTCAATTTTATTAAACCTATTTGCAGCTTCAGCTTTTCCGAGATTTACTATGTCTTTAAGCCAAGGAAAGTCATATTCAGTAATTTTAACTGAGTTAAAATTTTGTATAGCTTCATCATAAGAAGTTGCTTGCCTTGCTCTGATTAATGCAAGCAACACGAGATTGTAACCCAGAGGAGATTTATATTCTTTTAATTGTTTCAATTCTTTTTTTAGCTGATCTGTTCTTTCCGTCCAATCTCCAGACATAAAAGTATTTAATTCATTTTCTAATTTTCCGAATGGATAATCTTTCAATTCTTTTTTTGCCTTTTCAATTTCTTCAAATATTAAATTGGGATTTTTAGTTAATTTTGCGAAAACGGCTAAATTTGCTAAAATTTCGCCATAAAAAGGATACCCGCGCATGGAAACAAAATGATCGTCAATGATCCCCATTTCATAATAATCTTTCAATATAGATTGTATTAACTCCAGACCTTCTGTGTAATATCCCCATAAATAATAGAGACGAACGATAGTGAGTGTAGTATAAACATTGAGATCTTCTTCAGAAGTTAATTTAGAGAAATAGTTAAAAGCCGTATCCATCTCACCATTTTTTTCTAATAATAGTGCTAATTTGTAATTAAAGTCAGATGAGTTTGGGATTTTTTCACAAGCATCCTTGTAAATTTTTATGGCTCTGTTTATATCCCCAAAACGTGCTTCTAATACTCCTTTCATGTCTAATAAAGATTCTAATTCATTAGGTTTTAGGTCGTCTTCCTTTATTTCGCTTAATTTAGCCTTAAGCAAGTTGAATAGCTCGTATGGATAGTATAGATTAATTATATTCTGAATTTTGTTTTGATCCTCATTATAATGTTCTCTTCTCTCTTCAGGATATTCTTCTGCAATCGCTTTATTATGAACATCAACTAAAATTCTACGAGATGCAGATTCCAGCTTATATATTTCAAACCTCCAATTTTCAAGATTATCATCCCAACTATGTTTTAGATGCTTTACAAATGCTATATAAGCTAACCTTAGCCATTCATAATTGTTCATACACGTGTGAATATACATCTTATTACCTTCATTAAATGTCTGGAAGTTTTTGATTAATTGCATTAGATTTTCTTCGATAAAGTTTAATTTTTCAAAGGCTATGTCATTATCTTCCTGATTCAACTTGACATTGGCTTTAACATATTCGAAAATCTTCTTAAATATCTCAATTTTTTTTCGAACTATTTCTTCGAGCTCCATAATTCAATTCAATATCCTTTTTTAATTTATATATGATTATATAATGATCTGATTTAATAATTAAATGTATATTAAGTCTGAGAAAACAAGATTAAATAATAGTTCCGGTGATAACTACAAACTCAGATATGTTAATAATAAATAAAAAAAAAAATTTTGTTAATTAAATCTCCTAATTTCCTCTACTACATATTGATAATGGAATCGTTCGCAAAAATTAAATCGACTACTTCATCGTAAGCAATTAATTTAATTTTATCAGAAATGAAGTTTTTAATTCCGCGTATTTCTATGTCTTCCTTGTTTGCAACAATAGTTATGTTTTTATCAAGAGCATTTGAAACCATTTTATTAGTCTTATTTGCGAAATAGACAGCGTTTTGAAGCAAAAGAATTGTTACTGCGTCCTCTTCAGTGTGTTCTGAAGCAAGCTCTACACCAGCAATATCTTCACTTGTAATAAAATACAATACTTTTTTACCCATCTTTTTTCAATCCTCCTAAAATGGTATGGTTACGGTTGAATCCGCAATCATTTTTAATATTTCTCCATGTTCTTTGATTTCTACAGCGTCTATAAGGTCGTCCTTTGTAAGACCAAGCTCATCAAGCGATTTTTTATCAACAAAAATATCTAAATCGATATTTTTTATGAACTC
>DAOUUT010000233.1 GCA_030668025.1 Promethearchaeota archaeon | reverse complement strand
TCCCAATCCAATAAGAATTACACCTACAATTATTTTCAAGGATTTCTGTTTTGGCGTTCCTGTATTTTTTAAAAGTATAAGGAACAATAAATAAGGAATAAATGAAGTCATTATCAAAAAATATAGCAGTATTATATCTGGCAGACCTGTGAAACATAAGAGAAGTACTATAATAAACGGGATTATTCCCGCAAAATGATGCCTTTCATAAGTAATCTTATTCATTACCTTCTCTAAATGTATGATTTTGTTCCAAAAGGGAATGAACAATAGTAAAATCCTGATTCTAAGCAACAAATCGTAAGTAACTAAATCTATTGGTAAATAATCTGAGAGAATTTTCATAATATTTTCAATAGCTATAATAAAAAAGAAGATTTCCCACGAAAATAAGTCGTTATAAAAGTGAAAGTCTTTTTCCTTAGAGAATTTCTTTGAAATGTAAAGTTTATTGATGATAATTAAAGCTATTAATATGGATAAAACCACATTAACTAAAAATAATAATGTACTGATAAGTTCAAAAGCCAATTTTATCCCTCTACTAAATGAAATAATACGATTGGAATTAAATTTCCTTCAAGGGATACCCGCTCATTATTTGCTTGATTTACTAAATTGCTTGCCATCCTATTTATCGACTGCTCAGCAGAATCGAGATTGAACAATTTTCTATATTTAGGATCATCTGGATTTGATACTATTTTCTTTTGCCATTTTAAACCTAGAGCGTTTGCTTGTAATTGTAATCCTGCTAAAGCCATTCCAGCCTCAACTTCGGCCCAATACTTAAGATTCATAACTCTGTGTAGTAATCCCGCGCAAGGCTTTTTTCGATCGATACATAATAATATGGCATAATTAGAGAAACGGGTATCAAACTCCTTTTCAATCTCAGCTCTAATGGCTTGAGAGTTAAATTTTTGTATAAAATGGTCGTATGTTATGGTACCATCAACATTAATCCATCTATTTAACGCAGAACACCCGACGGGACTATAATGGTATGATCCCTTAGAGACATTGGCAAGATCCTCTATATAAACTATCGGATATACCGCATATCCAGCACATCCTGATGCGTGCACACGACCGTAACCATTTTTCTCTAATATATCACGGTTTCCATGAGTCGCATGATCCGTTTCTCCTTGACAAGCCCAGAGCAGTTGAGAGATTTGGTGTAAATTTGTATTGTTTGGTGTCTTTTCATCAACTCGGTTAAAAATAGCATCATCTAGTGGAACGCCTTTATACTTATTCTCATAGATTGCGCGGTTTTTGTAACAAGCGGGAGTATCGAGTAAGATCGTACCCTTCTCTAATTTTATTTGAAGAGGCTCTGCAATATCTTCAACTAATGCTGCCCTATCTCTCTCTCGAACTGCTACCGAATATAAGAAGGCATGTTTTTGATTCGTTACATTGTTAACGAGTTTATTACATTTTTTAGGCGCTCTTGCCCTTTGCGATACACCAAGCCCTTTACTATCTACTTTTAATGAGAGATATTGCCATGTAATCCCTACTCGAATTAAATCCTCGAAATCAATAGATTGCTTCCAAAACAATTCGGGATATAGTTCCATAGTAAATTTTGTTTTTTCTCTATCTGATAATCGAACCAAACCTTCGCTATTATATTTATATGTTCCCCCAGTGTAATCGTCCCCATCAGGTAGTACAACAAACAGAGAATTTGAAGGTGCTGCTTGAAATGTAGAATTGCATATTTCTTTAATAACAGATAATTGCAGCACGCTCCCTCCACCCGAGCAATCTTTACGCCTTGCTAAACACTCTTGAAGACTCATTTTAAACACGATCCTAATTTTAATAAAATAGTTATAATAAGAAGATAAGTATATTAATTCATATTCTTTTTGACTTTTAAAAAATTTCTCGTAGAACATACTTTATTCGAGATGTTGCGGTTAAACCTTACGCAGTGCTACGAAAAATTCCATTACAAATTTAGAATGTCTCGTTTGGAGCTAGTCCTTATCAAACTTAGGGAATAGTTTCTAAATTTTTAGTTAGGTTATGAGGATATAAATAGAAAATGAATAATTATTTGTAAAATTTTTTAAGTATCAAAATTTTAGGAAGATAATAAAAAAACTTCTAAATTCTAAAATACATTTTTTAAAAAATTAGAGTGAAAACTTTATGGAAAAAAGATTCAGAATGCCGATTATCGCTTCAATTTTTCTTTTGATCGTTGTGATAATTCTCAATTTCCTTCCTTTAATAACAAATACCTCTGTAGATGATTTTGTTCCAATAATACCTGGCGGTACATTTCAGATTTGGTGCTCTCCCTAGTAATACCCTTCTCGTTTATGATTATAATGCTCTTTCTCGGACCAATAGTGACCATAGGCATGGTGAGAATTCATAAAATAATCAAAATGAAAAAATACGATTATTTCATCATTCCCATAGAAAAAAAGCTTTCTGGAGGGAGGATTCTGCTACGAGCTGCATTTCCAGGCTTATTAGCCGTTAATATTGCAATTTACATGAGTCTATCCGGTGGTCTCAATCATTTATTTTATTACGATGGAGCAGATCCTCAGAATATTGCAATTGTAATAGAATACATATCAATAATTCTTGGTATGCCTATAGCCAGTTTAATTATAATCCCTATATGGATGTTACAATCTTCAGGATTGATGAGCACTAAAAGCGTTGAATCATATAATCGCCCTGTTACCCCTGATATTGAAAGTGTTGGACAGTTTTACAGTAAGATGTTAAAAGGTTATGTGGGAATCTCAACTATTATAGCTTGATATTATATCAAGTCTTTACTACAACGAGCGATTTATCGACGATCCTCATTGTATTTATTGATCCAATAGTTATAATACTAGCAATTCTACCGATATCCTTGCTTATCGAAATGAGAGCCAGCAAGACAAATACTCGATTAGATTTATATTATAAGAAATTGAGTATTGACACCACACCAAAAACAATTAAAATAGAGTAACTAACTGTTTTTATTTTTTTTTTTGTTATTTGTCATTGTTAAACACTGAGAGCAATATAAAAAAGATTATATCCTTGATTCTTTCAATTTTATTTTCAATTAACTTCAAATAAGAATAATAAAAAAATAATTAAAAATAGATTAATTTTGTTTCAAGTAAAATGAGATTATTTATGGATTTTTTATGAAATACGATCCTTTATTTTAAGAATTAAGACTTTATCCCATATTTTTTTACATAAAAGTTGAAGCTTTTTATAGTAGAAGTGGATTAATATTAATATTTATAATTGAAATTTAAAAATAGTGAATTTATTGTATTTAATTATTTTCTTAAAAGATGGGACTCAGTATAAAATGTTAATTGATGGATTAAGAGCAAGTGGCATTAGCGAGAATTTTTTTTTTATCGAAAACAAAAAAGAAGGGCGTATTGAAATTCCTCTTGATTCCATTGATGGTTTTAAGATTGAGCGTCCAAGTGGTTATGGGGGGGTCCATAAGAGTACTATGATGTTTTTACTAATTGCAGTTGGAATTCTTTCTAAACACTTAACCTGACTATTTCAATACATATAATTTAAAAAAAAAAATATAATTAAAATAAAAATGTAAACCAAGAAGGTGTGATCAAATGGACATAATAATTACCTTGAAGGATGGATCTGAGCATTCTCTGTTAATATTTATGCTTACAGAGTGTGGAATATATCAGAAAACATTTTTTATCAAGACTAAAAAAAAAGGAGGAATAGAATTTCCCATTGATTCTCTAAGTGGCTTTAGAATCGAAAGTTCTAAACGTATGTCAAGATTCCAAGAGGATGATGACACAATTTTAAATCCAGCAGTTATTATTCTCTCTCAATTTTTACCTTAATCTATTTCTTTTAATTTCTTCGAAGGAAAAATCATCCCTCAAAATTTTTATAATTAATAACTAATTCTAAATAAATAATTATATATACAAGAGATGTTCTAGTATACATGGAATAATTATGAAAATTTTATCGGTAAGAATAGATGATGATCTTGACGAAAAGTTAAGGTTCTTAATGGTAAGATTAAAAAGAAAGGATAAATCGACCTACATACGACAGTTATTAGAGAAAAGTCTTACTGAGGAAATGCTTGAAGTCCTTTGTAAACAAGTTGGAGAAAAAGACATAAGTACTTGGAAGGCTGCGGAGATAGCTGGAGTTTCGCTGAGAAAGATGTTGGAGGAATTAAAAAAACGGAATATATCAGGGTACGACGAACAAGCTATAAAGGAAGATATCGAATATACTTTAGGTTAAATAACTAAGCCAATGATCGGAATCATAAATGCTTCACCATTGATATATTTAGGTAAAATTGGCGCACTTAATTTACTTCCAAAACTCTTCACTGAATGTTTCACTACCTTAATCGTCAAAAAGGAAGTATTAGGTGATGAATATGCGCCTGAATTTCCCGTCTTGAAGGAGTGTTTTTCAAACTGGCTTTCATTAAAAGAACCAACCAATAATCAGCTCGTTGATAGATTGAAAGATTTGCAAATTCATCCTGGAGAAGCGTCAATTATTGCTCTAGCAAAGGAACTACAGGATAAATCTAGTGAGAGCATCGTAATTATTGATGATTTAGCTGCACGGGAAATTGCTAGAACACTAGATTTAAAAGTTACGGGTACTATTGGTGTCATCATTAAATCATTACATTTAAAAATCATAACAACAAAAAAATGTAAACACCTTCTTAATGTTCTCGTAGAACATACTACATTTAGGATATCCTCCGCTTTATATTCAAAAATTCTTAAAGAGATAGAAAAAAAATTTGACTCTATTTAAATTTTTAAATCCGTATTCTCTAAAAAAAGATAATAAATAAATAAAAAATTTGATAATTAAAATTAACATTTATTTTTGGTTCGTCAAGTATTCATTCATTTCAACGAATGAACTCGTTCGAATGAGAGCAGCTTTGAGAAATTGAAATCCAATATCATATGTAGAACCGTCGCCGGCAATGTGTATAACATACGGCACCTCTCCGTTAAAAAGTCCCTTAGCTTTTAAGATTTTATAGGTGGTGCTTATTCCTTCGGCTATAGTAGCTCCGCTTTCAAATAAGTGGTGAACCCAAGGAACTTTCCAAGAAGTCACAAAATCTTTCGCTGTCGATACTTCACTGCAACTCGTATTATTCACGTAAATAATGTTGTTACCCGCGACTGCTGTAGCTGCTGTAGCCATCTGATTTAAGACCATTCCAGCGCCACAACCTGGGCAAAGTCCGTGTCCCGGATGTAAATGAGTTTGAGGTTCTAAAGTTCTTCGATTTACTTGATAAAAATCTATTGGTTTTTCGGCTCCAAACTGTTCAATAAGCCCTTTTAGTTTAAGGTTACGTTGTTCAGTATAGTAAATTATTTCATCAATTTCTTTTTCTAAGAACTGTGGTTTAAAGAGATGTCTAAACCGGCCCATTGATTTTAAGTATTCTACAAATTTCTCCTTATCTATATCTAGTCCGCGATAATAAGAAAATGTTGGAATGCCATCTTTTACTCTAACAGTGTAAAGAGGCCAATAACCGCAATCAGTAGCTAATTTTGAAATTTTCACGGCGTCTTCGGCTGGATGTCGCCATCCTCGCATGCAATCAGCTATTGATTGAATGAAAGCAGACCCGTTTGATTTTAACGCATCAGCAACTTTTCCCATAAAATCTGCTGGATAAGCGGGGTTTGCCGTTGCTAAAAATAACGATTTTGTCCCATAAAAAGCAAAAGGAGTAACCAAATCTTGTTTTATACCAACTTTTCCGGGAATTTTTTCTCCACCTGGTCCGGTGGTTGTCGAAGCGTGCGGTGGCGTAGCGCCTGATTCTTGAATCCCAGTATTCATAAAAGCTTCGTTATCGTAGTTTAAAAATAAAACATTGCATTTTCCATCTCTTGCTAAGATATCTTCGAATTTAATTACATTTCTTTCTGGTTTTGACATCTTATCTATTCACCTCATAGATTTTGTCCTTAGTCTCCCGTACGCCAAGATAAGTATAGAGCTGTCCTTTCATATCGTTAACAGATTCCATTTTCTTCTTTGCGACGGCGAACTCATCTCGAGTAACGTCCCGTCCACC
>DAOUUT010000076.1 GCA_030668025.1 Promethearchaeota archaeon | reverse complement strand
GATATATAACGTAATGAAGGCTCCAATGGAAAAACAAGTAAAAATTCGGATGGCAGAATATCGGGATAAAGTTTATAACCTCATGGCGTTATATAAAACTCAATTAGCTCTTAAGGATACAAGGTTGGGTTGGATTACGTTAAAAAGAAAAAGGTCCGAGAGGTTTGGAGTTTTTTTTTTGAGAGATGCTGGAAACTTTTATAATTTTTAGTTATTAAAAACATATCATAATCTTTATTTAATACTTCACGAGAACAACTCTCTTAAATGCTATGTATTTAATATAATATTTTTTTTCCACTTATGTTAAAAAAATAAGGCTTAAAAGAAAGGATATGCTTCAATAATTGAAATTAATATTTATTTCAAACCATTAACTTTGGTGAAATCTAATTAAAAAAAGTTATTATGTATTATGGATACTATTTTTTCTTCTTAGCTTAAACCTTTTACCTTTCTTAGGAAACTATTCTAACGAAACAAAACCAAATGAATTTAACTTGTTTACTAGCGATGATCCACCTACCAAACCCTTTGTATTCGGAACACCATATGGACCAAATGTACCAAATGGTATCGATCCACACAATGCAGATGCAACACGTTCTTTCAACGTAATTGACCAAGTATGTGAGGGATTATTTGCGTATAATTTAACCAATCCCGAAAATGAAGTTATACCTAACCTTGCGACTGGAAATGGTACGTGGTCAGGGGATGATTTGAATTATACAGTTTCATTGAGAACTGGTGTTTCGTTCCACGATGGTACTGCATTTAATGCCACAGCTGTTAATTTTACGTTTAGTAGATTGCTGTACTTTTTTGAAAATGGTCTATCTAACATTAAATCTTTATATGCATTTTCTGATGGAACAATAATCTTAAACAGAACTGAGATCGTTGATACTGATACGATAAAATTTGTGTTAAATAGACCTTTTGGAGCTTTTCAAGCTTTATTATGTTTTAGCGGCTCTTACATTTTATCACCTACATCCACACCTGCGACAACTTTAATCGATACGGCAACGGGTGATTTGGTCGGAACTGGTCCTTTCGTTTATGATACATATAATGTTGGTACTAATGTGACTTTTCACGCTTTTGAAAATTACTGGCGAGGAAAGGCTAGTATAGAAGAGATGGTCTTTAAAATAATATCGGATGATACCGACAGGAACAACGCTTTATTAGCAGAAGAAATTCATTTTTTATCTGATCCTTTACCTGAGAATTATGACAACATAAAATCAGACCCAGATTTAGCATTTTTAAATCAAAGCAAAACAGGAGCAGAGACAAACTATCTTGGAATGAATAATAAACAAATTAATACAACAATTAGAGAAGCAATATCATATGCAATAAATTATACTTACATAATTGATGAGCTGATGGAAGGACGCGCTGAAAGATTAAAATCACCCCTCCCACTTGGTATTAGATATGCAAATTTGACATTTGACTTTCCTATTTTAAATCTTTCCTACGCAAGAAAAGTTATGCAAGATATGGAATTTGGTGTAGGATTCACAGATGATGGTGAATGGGAAACCGCAACATTTCTTACATATAACTATAGTTATAACATTGATAACCAATTCCAAGGAGATCTCTTCGTTTTATTGCATGATAATCTTAGCAAAATAGGAATTAATGTAGTGGATGCTGGTATGACATATCTGGAACTTATCAATAGATTATATGAGACGGGTGATAGGCACAGAAACATGCTTCAACTCTTCTGGATGACCTGGATGCCTGACTATAACGACCCTCACAACACGATTAATCGGTTATTCACAAATAGAACGAGTGCTGACAATTTTGCTCAATATGATGGGTATGAAGCAGCTAAAGAAGCCGGCAGAAACCATAGTGCTTGGATCAACAATGTTCAACTCTTAATAGAAGCAGGGATATCAGAAACCAATCAAACTAACAGAGAAGCTATCTACTATAGGATTCAAGAACTATTAATTGAGGACGATCGACCATTGGCGTGGGGTTTTGTAGAAAAATTATACGATGCTTCTCATGTTGCCTTATCAGGATTTCAACAAAACGCTTTTAAAAAATTAAATTTCTATTCTTGTCAGTGGAACTATTATAATTATAGTATGGAAATTACTCATCCACAAGATATTAATTACATAGAAGGGAGTGTAGGAAACACTATAACATGGAACATAACGGCTAAGGAGATGTATAATACGATTTATTCGATATATATTGACGATATATTAAATCAAACAAAGTCATGGGAAGTTGGAGTACCTATTGTGGTAAACATAGATAATCTTTCAGTTAATGCATACAATTATCGAATTGAAGCCCAAAATGGGAACGAAGAAATTGAAGATACAGTTTATGTTGTAGTTAATCCTTTAACAGTTCAAATAAGCCATCCTGACGATGTTTCTTATATTAATGGAAGTACTGGAAATTCTATTACATGGAATATTTTAACTAATTTGGAATTGAATACTATTTGTTACGTTTATCAAAATGATTCTTTATTTGATACGAGGGGATGGCAGTCAGGTTCACCAGTAATCGTCAATATCGATAATTTTACGGAAGGATCATACGAATTTTGCATAGAAGCACATAGTGGAAGCACAATAGAAGATGATATAGTAATTGTTACTGTAATTCCTAATGATCCAATAATTCCTGATTATCCAATAATTCCTGATGATTCAATAATTCTAATTCCTGGATTCGATGTATTTATCGTATTCTTTACGGTCATAATTGGAATAGGGTTTATTTCGTGGCAAGCTAAAAGAAAACTTAAAAAATATTAATATTTTTTTTTTTAATAATAATCTGATTAATATTAATTCAAATTTCCTTTATTCTATTTTTATACCGCAGTTAGGACAAATTTTGGTGTTGGATGGTGAAGTAGTGCCACACGCAAAACAAACGATTTTTTTGTCATCTTTAGGTTGATCTAGCTCAATATTATGTTGAGGCTGAGAATTTTGCTTGTCGTATTTAAAAATACTCATATTAATGTCTTGTTTTATAATTTTCTCTACGTAATCCTTGTCGTGTGGGGCAACAATTTTAAAATCCTCCGAAGCTTCGATTTCTTTAATTCCTTTTGGTAAATTTTTAAAATCACTATCTTTCACGAATTTTATTTCATTGTCCTTCTTTGGGATCTCGTTATTGTTTATTTCCTTAGAAATACTTGTAGCTTTAAGGGGTTTTTGTTCCCTTTCTTCATAAATAATTTCTTCAGAAGGGTCGCTCTCATGAAAAAGTTCCTCGTCAATTGCATCATGAATAAGTGATGTACTTGGTTCAATACTTTTTTGTATTTTTGCTTTTAACTCTTTGATGTGTTCAATAATTTGCTGAGCCTTTTTAATTATCATTGCTCTGTAAGAGAAATTTAAATTAGGTGTTTTTGAAGCATTGAGTGCCATTTCAGAAATGTCTACCCAAGTGTCTATAGCGTCTTGAATTCTATTGTTTTTTTCGTAAGCATTCGCTTTAGCAACTTTTTCCGCTAGGTTTTTATTAAATTTTGTAATATCCATTATAAAACCTACTGAAATATTAATTGATTCTCAAGATTATCAAGTAAATTCAACTATATATAATTGTTAATATGTTAAGTAAAAATTAATAATAGAGTTTTTTCTTAGTTTATTATAAGAAAATACTTTTTTAATGTAATTTATGTCAATAAGACCTTTTTCACCTAGTGAGTTAAACAATTTAAGAGAAGTAATTGAAAGAAATGGTTGGAAAATAGATGGAACTATTGAAAATTATTTCAGGTATAGCGTTAAAAAGGATAAATTAATACTATTTACAATTAAATTTCCGGTTTCGCTGCCTTTAAGGTTAAGTTTTCCGCTTGAAGTAGTTGGTTTTCGAATTTGCATGGCTTTTAAATTATGGGATTTAAATCAAAATACTTATAAAGTTATTCTTTTTTTAATGAAAATGCTCCGAGATTTAGCACTTAATGTTACTTTAGAGCATAATTTTCCCATCAAAGGTAAGGAGAACGACTTACTTAATGTATTAAATCTGCTAATACCTGAATCAATAACCGACGAGATCGATAGTACGTGGTTAAATCGTATACGGATATCTTTAATGAATAAACGCGATAAGTTCAAACAATTAGACAGAGCATATGTAAATAAAATAGTAAACGCTTTGAAAAACACAAGATTGAAACCTACATTTAAACTTCCATGGGAATTGAGGGATGGAGTTCCTAAACTTCGAGCTTCCGAGACATTATTTTTTTCAAATGAAGAAGAATTTGATGAGTTTTTCATATTAGAAAAGGGCTTTTTCACGTTTTTTAAGGATTTGGAATATCATAAATTTTTTATCAGAGCTTCTTTCGATTGCTATACTCCATATATTTTAAGTTCTTTGTTTAACGATAATGAGTTTAAGCTAGAAACATACGTTGAAAATTGGATTAAATTTTCCAGAATGATGTTGAATTCCATATTAGAAATAATAACTTTAGCAGAAATTAACCAAAATGACTATGTAAAATTTAACCCTGAAAGAGAATTAGAGTCAGAAGGATTTGAGTTAGAAAGAAATAACTTTCCATTTTCAGCATTACATTATGAAAGCATATTATCAAAAGGAGAATTATATCAGATTCACAATGACCTATTTAATTCACCACCTAATAATTTTGAACTGATTGAATCAATTAATTCCTATACAGAAGCAGAAAAGTTAATAAAGAATTATAGGTTTGATGAGGCTACTCAATTGTTAAATAACTCTTTAAAAGTTTTCAATAAAAACCATCAAAAGAAAATTGTAGTCTCAATATTACTAAATTTAAGAAAAATAGCCTCATTACTAAATCAAGATGAAATTGCGCTCAATTATTTACAAAGCGCGATGGGGATTGCTAAATCTGGAGAAGTACCCCTAGATTTTATTATAAAAATACAATATTCTTTAGGTAAGTGGTTTTATAAAACTGAAGAATTTGATGAAGCTTTGTCTCACTTAAATGTAATCGCCAATTTCATGGAGAAAGAAGAGAAAATTACTGATAACGATGAATTGCTTGGTATGGCTTACTTATATTTGGGATTAATTAATTTGAAACAGAATAAATTAGCTCAATCTAAAAATTATTTCAAGAAAGCTTTTCAATTAGGAAACAGTTCGATTAAAGTAAAGTTAAAGTATCATCTCAAGCGAGCCAAATACTATAAATCGAAAGATAATTTATCACAAGCTCAAAAATCGTTAAGGTCTGGCATAGAAGCAGTCGGTTTAGATTATAACGAGACGGAAAACTCTCATATTTTATCCGATTTAGTTTTAGAATTAGCCGAGTTCTATATTCATCACAGGGTAGATTCAAAAAAATCGATATATTTAATGAAAAAAATCGAAAAGCGACTTTATCTTAACTTAAAAAAAATATCAGGAATCCGTAGAGCAATTCGATGGAATTTGCTAATGTGTGATTATTATGATATACTAGCTAATGATAGTGATAAATCAACCCACTATTATAAACAAAGCCAAATTTTAATTAACCAATTAAAGAAGATTGGAGTGTTAGGTTAAAATTATAAAAAAAATAGACTTAACGTTTGTAGGATGCTCGTTTAGCACCTATAGATTCACGCTGTCCAGCGTATTCCCCTTTCTCAACTCTCTGTATATAAAGGGCGCGGAATCTCATTCTTGGAGGCTTTTTCTTCCTTGAATTTACTCCGGTTCTTCGTATTTTTGGTGTTTGTTGTTTAACCTTTCCAGCTTTAGTTAAACTACCGTGACTTCCTGGCATTTTTAATAAATCTCCTTATAGTTATTTTTTTACTTAATTAATTTTATTAAAGGTGTTCCGTAGTATTTTAAAGTAGTTTAAGCTCTTAAATTTTGTTATTATCTCGAATTTATAAGTACTGAAAAAATAAAAATTGGACTCCATTTTTTTTATAGATTTTGTCTAAATTATATTAATTAAAGATTATAAAATAATTATTGCATCAATCTGAGCTTATTATGTCAAAAATGAATATTACAGATAAAGCAAGAAAAACCGCAAGAGTTATAGATAATAAAATCCAATATGGGGAAAGCAAAAATCTGTGTTTTGCATGTGGAGAAAAAATTGATAGCAATACTAAGATTTGTCCATATTGCAAAACAAAACAGGATGAAAAAGAATCAATATTAAAACGATGAATTCTTTAAAACATTAGAAAATATTTCAAAGTACAACTAGAGTAATATCAAATGAGCTTTCAACAATCCAAACGTAAAAGTATCTCCTCATTGAGTTGTTTAGTTATTTTTTTACTAGTCGTTTTTTTAATGGTCGCAATCTTTTTCATTGGAATTAGTATTTTGCTACTTGTCGTAATTCCCGTAATAATATTGGCTATAATTGGTATTGTTGTCTATCGTTATTCGGGAGAATCAAAAAAGTATTGTCCCCGTTGCAACCTTCCAACTAGCGTTTACACAGAGTATTGTCGCAATTGTGGCTTGAAATTAATAAGTAAATGTCCAAATTGTAATATTTATATGCCCAGAAACAATAAATATTGCGATATTTGCGGTTATGAATTCCCGGCAATAAAAGAAGATAAAATAATCCCTGAATATGAAGTCTTTCAAAAGGGTGCTCCCACTCCAAAAAAGCCAAATTTTTGCCCTACTTGCGGGGCTTCTCTAAAAGATGTTAAAAATCTTAGATTCTGCGAATTCTGTGGTTCGAAAATTGTTTAATTAGGACTTTCTACTTTTTTTTTAAATAAATAACGAAGAATGTATAGCCTATGTTAAGCAATCCATTGACACCCCAGTTGAAAATAAATGTCAACAGAGGAGCCCCATAATATGCCAGTTTTAAAAAATATACCGTAAAAAGCCAAATAGTAAAAACAATAGTATAATAGATTACATAATGAGGTATTAAATTATCCCGTTTTTTCCACGTTATATAAAACGCAATTATTAACGGTAAGATATGGATATAATCGTAATAAAGTCCCAATACGCTAAATTCCAATACAACTATTAAGCTTAAAGGAAAAACCGAATAAAGGATAAAGTGATTTATGTATTTATTATCACGACGCAAAAACCATACGATTGATAACGAAAAATACCATTGACTTATCGTAAAGAATACTAAATTTGTCCCAGGATCTCCATGATTTGTGTCATAACCGCTTTCATACGCGTTCAACGGTTGCCAAGAAAAGGGGATAACGAATTGAAATAACAAAGATATACTTAAAGCTACTGCTAGTTGAATAATCGTTATATATCTAATATTTAAATCGCCTAATTTCTTAAGGGTCATGTTTTCTTCAATTTAAAATTATTTCATAAAACTGAAATATTATGAGTAATTAGTAAATTTAAAAATTTGTAGTTATTTAATATAAATTATTTTACGCCACGACTTATTTTCCAAAAACATGGGGGCGTGGCGAAGCCCGGTATAACTTTGCTCTTTCGCAGCAAAGTACCGTACGCGGCAGGCTCCAGACTTGTTGGCCGCCGGTTCAAATCCGGCCGCTCCCACTTACTTCATGTATTAAGAATTTTCCCCGTTTTCTTTAATTTTAAAAAAATCAATAATTTACCATTGAGAAAAATCCTTTTCTTTTGAAAAATCCCGTAATAATGGTTTATAAATAAGTAAAATATATCCTCTAAGTGATATGTTTGCGCGTGAAAGAGTTGTTTCACGATCATAAATGTCGGAACCTCTCGTTTTTTATCTAAAAATCAGCACTCCCTCTTATCTTTATAGCGTTATCGTTTATTTTGATTTGTGCTTGGAACTCAAAAAGAAGATAGTTTCGTTGAAAAAAAATTAACCGAAACGGCATATCGCACTCATAATTTTAACACTGTACCGCCCATCATAGGCATTATCGTCTCAGATCAATACGGAAATACCATAACCGTTTTTGAGTATGGTTCAAAAAGCGATAATGGTTACGGTACGATTAAATCTTATCTATCAGAAGGAAATAAAAGTCTTCTGGAACTCGATCTAATTTCTATGTATTTGAGTTCATTTAAAATATTTGCTGGACAAACCAACATAAAAAACCTGTCTCATCTTGAAATTTATGGTTCCAACATTAAAGCTCAAATATATTTTTTATTCGAATATATGGTTATTGTTTTTCTAAATTCTCAAACTAATTTAATTTCAAAAGAAAGAACTCAAATTTTAAAATACTGCGAAGATAAATTGACTAAATACAAATATGAATTCGAGAATTTTAACGATGCGAGTTCTAGAGATGTTCTTAGGATATTGGAAAGTAAGGGTAAAAATTGGCTTAAAAAGTTTAATGTAAAGTATATACAAACATATAAAAACATTTATTTAAGAAAACACGAAACTATTGAAAAATCGATGAGTGAAATAGGGCTGATAATTCAAAATGAGTTATACACATACTTGGAATATATACCTGACGAAATAATAAATAACATTTCTAAGGAAATAAGGAACAAAATCCAAGATAAATTGTTTGATTTTGATTTAAATATGCCCAAGAACTTTTAGAAAGAGCAAAATTTAGAAATTACGATCGTGGGCGATGATACTCTACGATTAACTCAAACGAAACAAAGTTAAATAAAAAAAAGATACGTAATTAATCGTGAAGTCTTACTAATACTGTCACAGCAATAGCATCGAGCGTTTCTTGAAAACGCTCCTCTTCTATATTTTCTATTTCAAAATAATTGGCTCCTATGTCTTTGGTGAGAGATAAAATTTCTTCATATGGTATAACGGTATTTCTTCCCATAGCTATAAGTGCTAAGGGTATAGAAATCTCCTTCTGAAATTTTCGTTTAATTTTAAATTTTAATCCCATGCTTTCCTTAAGTTCATCATAATATATTCTAATCATATCAAAAGATTCACGATTTTCTTTGTTAAACACTAGAATTGCCGCTGCTGCGCCCTTATAAAATTGGGGCCTTAAAAAGGCAAATCGTTTTTGACTTGTAACATCCCAGATTCCCAGACTTGTGAGGGTTTTATCGTAATTTTCAGTTAATTTCGTTAACAAATTAACACCAATTACATCTCTCTCTGGAGCCATTTGAGGCTTAGTAAAAACATTTTGAAGATAATCAGATTGTTCTTCCATTAGACCAAGAATTATTACTTTTAGCTGGTAATCATACTTAATTCCCCATTCTCTAAAGTTAGTTAGAAACTTTTCATATCTCTGGATTTTTTTCCGTAAATCGTATAATTGAGTACGTTGTTTGCTTGAAAGTGTTATTCCCATAACTCGACGCAGAACAGCTTCAACTTGCCCTGGACTGATTGTCTTTTCATATTTCTCACTAATTTGAGAGGAAACTTCTTTAATATCTAACTCTTTTGAAATTTTCTCGATAGAAAAATCTATTTTCTTTAGATATGTCTTCAAATCATTTATTTCCTTATCTATAAGGTAGGGGGCTTTAGAATTCATTATCATTCTCTTTTTCATTTATTATTTTTTTTGTCAATCATCATTATTGACGTCCATTCTAGGAATGGACATTCTACTATTTAAATCTTCGCATCAAAATAAGTAAAAGGAAGTTTTTTTTAATTTCAAATCATAATTTTAAAATAAAGTAAAATTAACTATAATTGAGTCACTATAATGGGACTTGGAACAATAAAGTTTAAAGGCAAAAAATTCAAAGTAATAGAAGAACTTGGACATTTAAGATTAGTTATAAATCACATGGATATAAGGGATGTGACAGAGCTAAAAGGGCTTGATAAGTTAAAAAATATTACTGCATTAGATCTTTCAAACAATAAAATAACAGAATTGAGAGGTTTAGATGAACTAACCAATCTTAAGCAGCTATTTCTTAACAATAATCAGCTCAAAGTGATTGAAGGTCTTGAATCTCTGACCAAACTTGATCGCATATTCCTTAATGGAAATAAGATTCTTGGGCTGAAAGGACTTGATTCTCTGACCAACCTTCAATGGCTAGAGGTAAACAATAATAATATCACTGAGCTTAAGGAATTAGAATCATTAACTGGACTTATACAATTAACTCTTAAATTTAACCAAATAAAGGAAATAAAAAATTTGGAATTATTAACTGATCTCCAGAATCTGCTTCTTAATCGCAATCAAATTTCAGAAATTAAAAATTTGGAGCCTCTAACCAACCTACGCACTTTATTTCTTGATCATAATCAAATCACAGAAATCAAGGGTTTGGATACATTAAATAAACTAACTCATTTAAATCTTAATAATAACAACATAAAAGAAATTAAGGGTTTGGAAACGCTAGTTAATCTAGAAACCTTATATCTTGACACAAATCAGATAACAAATTTGCATAACTTGGAATCTTTAGAAAAACTTGAAAAACTACATCTTTTGTTTCTTGGTTTCAATCCAATAAAAGGAGAAGAAGGACAATTTGCAACAGATTTTATGGGAGTAGATAATATAAAAAAATTATTAGAGTCTTACAAGAAGTGGAAACAAGTAAATGGAAAATAATTAATTATTTTTTTTAATATTTGAATGCAATAATTTATCCAATGTTAATTTTGATGGAGAATATGACTAATCCTTGAAGTATTTCATTAAAAACCATATTTCAAAAACTAAACCGACTAATCCTACTGCGAAGGGAGCAATGTAATGTACATATTCTGCAAGGAATCCTCCTATCGCTCCAGTAGGCATCATACCAAATCCTCTGATAAATGCTACAATTCCATAAGATTCGGCTTTTCTGCTATCATCTAAATTAGTTAACGTCATCTGCTCAGAAGGGAGAAAAGTAGTTACTGCAATTCCAAAAAATATTTCTCCAATAATTAATCCAGGAAAAGCGAATACTGTAATCCCCTGGGACCACAAAACCGAAATTAAAATGTTCATGGAAAAAAATACCATTCCAAAATATTGGCTTATAATTAGACATTTTTTTTTCCCAATCTTATCTGCAATTCTTCCAGCGGGAATCTGTGAAACCATATTTGAGATGTGAAACCATACAGCTATAGAAGCAATTTCTGGGGGTGTGAAATGATAATAAGTTGTCAAACCAGCATTATATATAGATAAGGCTATACCCCATACAAAAACATCTAAAGTAAAGAAAACAGTAGCTACCTTTGTTTTCGGGTTTTGAAAGAATTTATTAGCCTTTTTCTGTTTTTGCTCTACAGACTTCATTAAATCTAATTCTCCGTGTTTCTTAATAGCACTTGGACTTCTAATAATTAAAACTAGAATAAGCCATTCGATTATTAAAATGATTAAGAAAACTTGAAAATAGAATTGAAAACTAAACCCCAAATCAAGCATAACTAAGGAGGTACCACCAATGCTTCCTCCAAAAAATGCGAAGAATACAAAACCGTACATTATTCCCTTTTTAGTTTCACCACTGTTTTCAGATACGAATATTTGAAAATTTAAACTGTTAACCATAGCACCCAACATATATGTAAGCACTCCAACTATAAGAAATGGGATATTATTCGTAACGATTAATATCATTAATCCAAAAGCGTAAATCGGGGGACCAAATAACCATATCTTCTTAAGACCATATTTATCTGATAATTTACCTATAAAGGGCATTGGTAAAAATTGCATTATGCTTGAAATTGAAATTATAATCCCCGTGTAAAAGAGAGAACCTGTAAATTCTAATATGAAAGGTTGGAGAACAACATTAAAAGCACTAACTCCAAATCCATGTATGAAATTCATAATGATCTGGGACCAAAGATTTCTCTTTTTTACTCGGTCTGATCTATCCGTTGTGGGAATGCTTTCCGATATTTTTTCTCCTCTTTTCATTACATATTTAAATGGAACATGGCATAAATCGTTTGCCTTCGAGGAAATTTCACAAATTCAAAAAAAAAAGATGCAACCATAAATAAAAAAATTAATATAAACAATTTGCTATACTTTTATTTAAAACAGAAAAATTGACGATAAAATGTATCAAATTGAGAAAATAGGTGCCAATAGTTTTTACATAAAAGCAATTGGAACCTTTCCATTACCTGTAGCAGAAAGATTTGTAATAGAATTTGAGGATATTACTAAAGATATTCACGAGAATTTAAATGTAATTATCGACATTACCGAAGCGATTCTTTTACGGATAGAGTCAATCGATATAATCTTAGATTTATTAAAACGAAATAATGAAAAACTTAACAAATCTGCATTTATAATCTCGAAAAATCCACCATTAAACATAGAATTCAAATATCTTCTAGAACACGCTGAATCTTCTAAAAGGAAAATCGTATCCAGCCTTGAGGACGCCAAAGAATGGATTGGTATAGAGAAGATTGACATAAGAAAAGAATAAAGAAATTTGAAAAAATATTATTAAATTGGATATCTTTTAATAAAAGATAAAATTTGATTAAAAAGTGATTATTGTAAATCCTTTTTTGTCAAGATCTAACGCGTTCAATACAACGTGAATAAAACACATAGAATCTCCATTAAATGCAAATAACGCGAATTTTTCTCCCATTTTTACCACTTTTATTCAATTGTTGTTTAATTTTTTGTTAAGATGAATAAAAACCTTTATATTTAGGTTTTTAAGTTAAAATTTAGCCTTTCATTACACAATTCGACGGCTTTTGGACTATTATCGATTCCAATCCATTTTCGGTTTAACTTTTTAGCCATAGCTATCGTTGTTCCAGAACCACAAAAAAAATCAGCAACGATTTCTCCTTCATTTGAAGATGCTAAAATTATTCGTTCGAGCAATTTTCCTGGTTTCTGAGTAGGGTAACCTAAATATTCCTTTGATCTTGTAGTCGTTTGAAAAGAATATATATCGTTCCATACATCACCAACTAATGTTCCAGGTCTTTCGTCTAAGTATTGCCTGCCTCCTCGGCGTTTTCGATACAATCGTTGGTCTTCATCTTTATATCTAAACATTTTTTTAACATATTCTTCTCGATATGGTAAATATTGTTTATTAAATGTGAAAATAGATGATTTCGTGTAATAAAAGATTGTATCGTGCTGGCGCACCCAACCATTTACTTGGCTTTTAAATCCCGAAACGCTTCCCACATTCCAAATGATTTCTCTTCGAAAATTTTTTCGTCCAAAAATCTCATCACAAATAGGTTTCAAGTCAAATTTTGCGTTTGTATCACAATGTAAATAAAAGGATCCTGTTTCTTTAAGGATACGATACATTTCCTTAATTCTTAATTTCATAAAATCTAAATATTCATCTAACGATTTCCATAAATCAGAAAAATCCTTGTAATCGACGCCACTGTAAAAAGGAGGGTCAATATAGATAAGATCGATTACTTCTGAATCCAGTTTTCTCATAAATTCTAAGTTTTCTGCGAGATAGACAATATTTAACTTCATGCGAGAATTAAATAGGAATGAATGT
>DAOUUT010000254.1 GCA_030668025.1 Promethearchaeota archaeon | reverse complement strand
CTAAAACTGATAATTGTGAAATATAATTATTCAATTCATTAAAATAAAAGGTTTCCGATGTATCAATATGCTCCTCGTTTAACATTTCTATGCCTAATTCAGTTATAAAATAACGTTGCTCCTGTCTATTGGTTATTTGATTTTTAAATAACTTCTTTTCAATAATATTTTTCTTTTCGTGATTTTTCAAATATTTTGAGACTGTAGCCCTGCTCAATCCGGCATATTCTATCAAATCTGTGAAACGTTGAGAACCTAAATTCTTTAGTAAATACAATATTCTTAAATCGTATCTACTGATTTTTTTGACTTCTAAGAGGACTTTAGCTTTAACTTCCTTAGGTAAAGAAAATATGGACATAAATATAAAAAAGAAATTGAACTATTTATACTTTTACCTATACTTAAACTTCAGTTTCGATATTTTAAAACTTATAAAAATGTAGGTTGAAATCTGTTTTTAAATCAATTTACATTCCAAATTAACATAAAATTTAAATATCTAATTTGTAATAATAAATTGGATTTTGAATTTTATAACATAATCCAAATTAAATAACTATAATCAAAATAAAAATGTCGATAGAAAACCCAAATTTATTAGAACGAATTAAAGCAATCGAAAAAAGACTAGAGCAAATAGAGCAACGAATTTCTTCTATTGAAAGCAGATTTGGAAGGTTTCCACCGAGGCCAAAACCTCATCCAGGATCGCGTCCACCACCACATCCTCCAGGTCATCCCCCCGAACCTTTCAGGTTTTAAATATAATAGAAAATCTTTATGAAGCTTAAGAAGAATGCTTTTAGCGAAACTTTAGACTCTGGTTCAATAAAAAATACCATAGGATTTAACTACATTTTATGTATTATGTTATTATACATAAATTTTTAAAATTATAAATAAAAAAGTGATAATTTATGGCTCAATATCGTTTCAGATTGACTGGAGTTCCGCCAGACCAAGCTATCAAATTGATTGAAGTGGATCCAAATCAATCTATTGCAGAAATTAAAAAAACGGTTCAACGCGAATATAAATTGAATCCTATTCTAGCAATTCAATTTATTTTTAAAGGAAAAGTCCTTCCTGACCAGTTAAAATTCGCTAAGATTGGCATACACCCTAAGAAAGATGTTATTACTGTAATGGCGACACAAGCTGGTGGATCGTAAGACCAATACTGTTTATTTGGAATTTATTTTTCTTTCTTTTTTTATTTCATATTTATTCATTCTTACAATTTTCACATAAATAACTCTGAATTTTAAAATGGTGTGAACTATTACATTATATAATCTTTAGTAGAAAAATACGAGACATATTATGTCTGATAAAAATAAAATTGCGATACAGAAAATACAATCTGAGAATGTTCAAAAAGCAGTTTATAAAGCTCTAGAACTAATAAATGCGGGAGAAATTATGAAAAAGGACCAAGTTATATTATTAAAACCAAATATACTTGGAGCAAAACCTCCCGAGCGAGCTGCTACGACTCAACCTGAAGTAGTAAAGGCAGTAATTCACTGGGTTAAGAAATTTAATCCTAAAAAGGTATATCTTTGTGATTCATCTGGGACTTCAAAACCAGGCGCCACTGCAGTTGCGATGAAAGAAAGCGGTTTAAAAGCATTATGTGATGAAGAAGGTGTAGAGTGCATACCATTTGAAAAAACTGAAAGGAAGATTTACACCGTTATTGATCCCCTAGAAATTAATGAGATTACTAGTTCAATCTTGCTTGAAAAAGCCGATATCATTATTAATTTGCCAAAAATTAAGACCCATGGACAGTGTTTGCTTACTTGTTGCATCAAAAATATGTTTGGAACCATTTTATTGGGTAATAAAGCAAGAACACACGCTAAATCAGCTCTTATTGATCGTTTTTCTGCTGCATTAGCAGACATATATTCCGTGTCTAAACCACATCTGACAGTTGTAGATGGATATCTATGTCAAGAAGGTCAGGGTCCGTCTGCGGGCGATGTTGTGAAATTAGATGTCATTATTGCGGGATATGATCCTGTCGCTTTAGATACAGTAGTTTGTCAAATCACAGGGATGAATCCTAATGATGTGATCCATCTTAAAAAAGCTGAAGAAAAAGGATTAGGAACAATGAATATGGAAAATATCGAAATCCTTGGTAATTCTATTCAAGATGTATATAGAAAGTTTAATAAACCAAAAATAAGAATGGTATCTGCTCCGTTACCTCGCTGGCTAGCAAATTATATTGGAAATCTTGTTTTTAGAGCAACAGTTAAATTCAATCCAGATAAATGTAAGTTATGTGCTACATGTTGGGAAAATTGTCCTGTAGATGCTATTATTCCTCCAAAAGAAATTAAGAAAGGTAATATTCCAAAATGGAATAAAGAAAAATGTATAACTTGTTATTGCTGCGCGGAATTATGCCCCCATGAAGCCGTAAATTTTAAAATTAATTATGTTAAAAATGTTCTTTTTTCCTGGTTAGGTTTAGGTTTTATAGCATTCTTAGCAATTATTTCATTGTTATTCTTATGGATTTTTAACTTTTTTTAAAAATTGTATTGTAATTAAGCCACGGTTTAATAAAATTTAGCTTAATCATTTTATACTGATCTATTTAAAGAGAAAAGAAAAAATAATATAATTATAGATTACAATGACTTATATAAATCTAAGGTAAAGTTTAATTTTCGATATAATTATCTAGTAACACTCAACCCAATAAAATGGTGTAATTAATAATGAAAATAACTATTTTGAATGGAAGCCCAAAAGGCGCTGAGAGCGTCACTATGCAATATATCTTATATATAAAGAAAAAACATCCAGAACACGAATATAGCATAATAAACATCGCACAAACTATTAAAAAGATTGAGAAAGATGAGGAAAGATTTAAAAATATTTTAAAACAAGTTGGAGATTCAGACGGTATAATTTGGGGGTTTCCCTTATATGTTATGTTGGTATGTTCCCAATATAAGCGGTTTATTGAATTGATTTTTGAAAGAAATGCTGAAGCTGCCTTTGAAAATAAGTATACTTTTGTCCTATCAACTTCTATTCATTTCTACGATCATACAGCCCAGAATTATATGCATAGTATTTGCGATGATTTAAAAATGAAGTATGTGGGTAATTATCCCGCAGACAGTTGGGATCTTCTTTACCCAAAACGACGAGCAAGATGGCTTTTATTCGTTGAAGAATTCATGAATCACATCGAAAATAATTTTCCGACTTCAAAACACTATGCTCCTTTAAATATGAGAAACTTCAAGTATACTCCCGGAAAAGCTATAGAAGATACTGAGAAAATTGATACTCATGGCAAAAAAATTCTTGTTGTTAGTGATGAAACTAATGAAAACACAAATATAGGAAAAATGATAAAGAAGTTTAAAGAGTCTTTTTCAAGCGAGATTGGAATCATAAACTTATATGACATTGATATTAAAGGGGGATGTATTTCGTGTTTACAATGTGGTTACGATCATAAATGCTCATATATAGGAAAGGATGGCTTTATTGAATTTTGGGAAGATGTAGTAATGACTTCGGATATCCTTGTTTTTGCTGGTGTTATTAAAGATAGATATCTTTCATCCAGATGGAAGATGGTTCAAGATCGAGCTTTCTATATGACTCACACACCAACTCTAACAGGAAAACAGATGGGTTACATTATCTCTGGACCTTTAAATCAAATTCCAAATCTTTCTCAAACTTGTCAAGCTCACATAGAAATTCAAGACTCAAATTTTGTGGATATTATCACTGATGAATTTGGGTTATCGGAAGAGATAGATGCCTTACTCCACGATTTTGCTCGGAGATTAGTTACATTTTCTAAAGCAAATTACATCAAGCCAATAACCTTTTTGGGAGAAGGAGGTAAAAAAATATTTCGAGATGATATCTATGGAAGAAATCGATTTGTATTTTTAGCAGATCACGAATACTACGAAAAACATGGTTTTTATGACACTTTCCCACAAAATGACGAACGAGCAAAAAAAATGAATGAAAAATTGATTCCATTAATGAGAATAGATAAGGTTAGGAATAAAATCAACATGAGACAAGAATTTCTTCGCCCATTCATGAAGGTACTTGAAGATCCAAATAAATAAAAAATATAGATTTAGAAGGTATGACAATGGCATGGGGTGGCTCGTTAAATAAGAAAGGTTCTAATCACTTGAGAAATTTAAGAGAAGCAGATAAGGTAATAAAGTTTCTCGAAAAATTTAAAGAAGATCTAAGTGACAATGAGAAAAAGTTAATCTCAAACGCCATTGAAATAATAGTAAATCATTTTACTAAAAGCGCTTAGCCTTTAAAACGCTTTAATCAATTTTTTAATTATTTCTATTAATTTATCCGCTTCTTTTTCAATCGTTATAGTTAATTGAGGTTCAAAAAAGGGCAAATCGATATTATTGCTTCGATCGTCTAGAGATAATTCGTCTTGTTTATATAACTTTAGCTCCGTAAATCCTTCAAAACTTTTTGGAACAAAACCAATCATAAAAACATTCAAATTGGGTATTTTCTCAAAGATTAGATCTATTACAATATGTACAGGAATAGTGTGTGTAGAAATTGGCACGTAATCGCAAATATTATCTCGCTCTAATATTGCAACGGTCCCGGGAGGTTTGTTTAACGTACAAGTGTCTAAAAGAATCAAATGTGAAGGGTCAAATTTTATTACATCATCGATTCTTGCCATTGGATCAATTCCCGCGTTAATGAATATAACTCTTTTATCCGAATAAGATAGAAGTTTGCTAATAATATAAGGACCGACGCCATCGTCTCTTAGTTTTTCTTCTCCAATCCCCATGAAAACTACTTTTTTAGCGCCATTTAGTCTATTCAATAGTGTCCCGTAAAAATCTAAATCTCCCATAATTATATTATAAATTGTTCTATATAAAAAATTAATTTTAGCATTTTTAATAGATTTATAAAACTATATATGTTCTTGTATTGAAATTAATCTACATTTTAAAAAAAATTAAATAAAAAATTAGGAGATCTTTATTGTCAAATAGCGTAAAAGATAAAATAAGCTCTCGAAATTTATGGGGGTATGCAATTGGCGCAATACCATCTGGTTTACTAGCATATGTATTTAGTCTAAAATATGTAGAACTTTTTTACGACGATTTACAGTTACTTCCAGGTCTATTTATTCTCGGACAAATAATTTACATGACCATTAATGCCTTAAACGACCCGTTGTCTGGACAGCTTTCTGATCGAACGAACCGCAAAAAATGGGGTAGTCGTAGAATCATATATATTAAATACGGCG
>DAOUUT010000258.1 GCA_030668025.1 Promethearchaeota archaeon | reverse complement strand
TGGAAGCAACCGCGGTTATGGCAACTAATAAAGAAACATACATAGGTACGGGAGCGATTTCGTTATATAAGAAAAGATTAAAATACTGGTTTTCTACAGCCCAAGCAAGTTGGCCAGCAAGACTTAGAAGGATAATTGACCATTTTATCTTTGTAGATATTTTTTCAACTTTATCTTTAGACATAAAAATCCTCTGATTTATTAATTTTTAAGAAAAAATTACGCTAATATTTTATTATTAAAATTGATTGTAAAAAAACTCTTTTATTAATAATTTCCAAACTCGTTAGCGGCATCAAACATGGCTACAATATTCTGAGGGGGGACTTCGGCAGTTATATTATGGATGTTAGACGCAACAAAACCTCCACCGGGTTTCAAACATTCGAAATTTCTTCGTACTTCGTCCTTGATTTGTTTAGGCGTTCCAAAGGGTAATGTACTTTGAGAGTTGCATAAACCACCCCAAAACGACATTATATCTCCAAATCGCTTCTTTAGGGAACAAGGCTCCATATCATAAGCACTTATTTGTACTGGATTAATAACATCGTATCCAATCTCAGCAAAATGGGGTATAAATAGCGAAACCGAACCACATGAATGATAGTTTATTTTCGTTTCTACTAATTCGTGAATTTTTTTTGATAATTTCCTTTCTATCGGTTTTATCATATTTTCGTAAAGCTTAACGCTCATTATAGGTCCTGCTTGTTCCGCAAGATCACCGTTAATGCAAGTAACGTCTAAATAACTTCCAACTTCGTCTAAAAAGGTCGTAACATAATCAGTCCAATACTTTAGAAGTTCCTCCATTGTTACAATTATGAATTCTGGTTTAGTCCTTAAATATCTTAATGTTTTTGTGAAACCAAATAAAAACGTGCAATATTCATAAATGCATCCAACTGGAGGAGTCGATAATGCAAAATCAGTACTATCGCGCAAATTTTTAGCGTATTCCTTCAATCCGTTAAAGGGTGTTTTATCCCTCCCATTAGGCCAGTCAAAATCTCTTATATCGCTAACAGATTTAAAATCAGCAAAAGGATGAATAACAGGATCGTAATATAATATCTCGTTTAAATCTTTTTTAGCGTTGTCTCCCCAAAACACACCAAACTGGTCATATAAGCCCACATATTTACCCTCATATTGAGGTTCCATTTCTTGAACTCTAACCATCCCCCCTAAAGGTTGAACATATCTTACATCGATGCTAAATCTTTCTAAGACTTGATCGCATGGGCGTACGATCTGTTGAACGAAATCAGCGTATTGAACGTTCTCATCTTCAATTTCAAGGTAATCCAATAATTTTTTGTACGCTTTAATGTGAATACTTGATTGATTTCCCCCTAAATCAATCGGGACTTTATCGGGTTCTTTATGATTTAAAGTTGTATTTACTCTTTCCCTTGAATTCATAGCTCATATCCTTTTGAATAATATTCCGTATATTTTATAACGGAAAATAATTCTTCGAAAATTAAAAGTCTTGGGATATTGATATTAGATTTTGAATATTTTAAAATAAACTTGAATTCTTAATTATTAAACTTTTAAATCTTAAATGATAAATGTTAAACATGGCAATAGCAAAAGAGAAACTGCTTCCTAATATTATTTTTTTCGTAGCAGATGAAATGCGTGGAGATTGCGTTTCTTTTGATGGTCGAAGAAATCCCATTATTAAAACGCCAAATATTGATAAACTTGCTAAAGATGGCGTTGCCTTTACTAATTGTTTTACTGTTAATCCCGTTTGTGGACCTTCGAGGTGTTGTACTTTTACGGGTCAATATGTACACTCGAATGGGCACAGAAGCCTTTACCAATTACTGCAACCAGTAGTATTCGCTTAATTCTTCGATAAACTGTTCCATTTTTTTGGTGTCCTGAACTAATAGAACTATATTCTTTTTTTTAAGATTTTACACTTAAAAAGCGAATATTAAATTATATTGGACTTTTATACGCTAGTCCTTAGCTCCTATCGGTTAAAGATTAATTTTCAAGAGTATCGTATATTTCTTTTGCGCTCTGAACTATTTCCTTGTGTTCCTCTTTTGGCTCTTCGTTCTCTAAGCGATTTGATGGGAATTTTAAAAAATTGTTTGACCGTTATCAAGACTTATCGTTCAACCTTTTTCATGACATGGATAAACTTTTTGGAGCAATAGATCAAAGTAAGCGCGCAGTCAGTTGGTTAGAAGGTCATCACGCATACGAAGAATGGATTAAAATTTATTGTCCACAACGGTAAGGTGTTAATGTTTAAATACTTTTTTTTATATATATTCTCGTATATATTAAAATTTTAAGCATTTTTTGGAAATTATATTGAAAATTAATCGTTTAATTACATTAGTGTCTGAAGCTGCTGATGGAAAAGACAATTTCAAAGAAGGAGCTATAAGTTTCAACGGTTATGGTTTTGTATTTAAGAAACTTGATTATATTTCGCAAGATTCTTTTGTGATCGGTGATGGGAGCAGTAAACTTTGTTCGATTGGTGCTTTCAAAGATATTTATAAAAAGTCTTTAGAAATTCAGAACCCATTAAAAAGTCCCAAAGACCTACTTAATTACAATCCGAAAAATGATTTGTATTTTGGCGGAGCATTAAGAACATTGGTTCCTGATATGGAGTTCGGTGGTTATGAAAGCCTATTTCACATATGGATGTTTGTTAAAACCCCCCGAGGTAAAATGTTTCCAGCTACCTTTTATTACGGACAATCGGGAACTTCCATCGGAGGTTGGTCTCCCAATTTCCGCGTTTTTCTTTTTGCGGAAGAAAGGACTTTTCCTCAAGAATTTGATTCGATTGTAAATTTTAGCCCGTTCAACTTTTCAGCCATAGAGTTAGAAGAATTTATCGAGGCTCTTGAGCTTGCGTTAGATAAGGTGCCTGTATCAGACTTCGAAGGCGTTTACGAACACGACTTGGGGAGAGAATCAGTGGGGTTAAAGTTAGGAAAACCATTTGTGAAATATCTAGAGAAGAAACAAAAGGAGATCGAAACGTGGTCGTATTCTATTAAGGGAAACGACGAAGCTTCGAACTTAAATAGTGATTTTATTGATATTATGATTGAACACCTTACTCCCGAGGAAGATAAGAAATTCCCCAGAAACATCCCAGAGAACATGGATACAATTTTAATTGAAAGAGCGTACAATCAATTAATAGCTCACGCTTATAAAAAGAAATCTCGATTAGCCTTTATGGTTTTAGGTTGTTTTCTAATGCGTTATAAAAGTAAGATGACAGAAGAACTTCGGCAAATCATTCTAAAATATTCTGATTGGGATTACGAGAAAGATCAGCTAAAAAACGAGAAAGACCGTGATGAAAGAAAGAGTTTTTTGGACGATTTTCGCGAAAAAATAAAGAACTATGACGGAACGAAGGTAGTTAAAGTTCCCTTTTATACCGTAACTCGGGTCATCAACGAGAAAAGAGAAAAAGGCGATATTACGCCAATTTTGCGCCAGAATATCTATTATTCAATAAAAACATAAAATTTACATCAAATTAGACAAAAATATTTAACGCGAACAATTAAGATAAAGATCCTGAGTTTAGAAGCTTTTCTATGTATAGACGATTGATTACCTCCCAAATCTATTGGTATTTTGTCTGGTTCCTCATGATTTAAGGTTACATTTACCCTTTCTCTCGAATTCATAATAATTCTATAGTATTTTTTATTTTTTAGCAAAAATATCTATTTGAAATTATTAATAAATAATAAATTTTTAAATTTTAAAAATGAAAAGTATACTATGGTAGAAAAGAAAGAACTTCCAAATATTGTTCTCTTCGTTGTTGATGAAATGAGGGGAGATACTATATCTTTAGGAGGTAGACATAATTCGGTTATAAAAACGCCTAATGTTGACAAGTTAGCAAAAGAAGGTGCAGCCTTTACAAAATGTTTTACCGTAAATCCCGTGTGTGCACCTTCAAGATGTTGTACATTCACTGGTCAATATGTCCACTCAAATAGCCATAGAAGTCTTTACCAGTTATTACAGCCGCATGAAGAAAATCTTTTTAAGTTTCTTAAGAGAAAAGGCTACGAAGTTTTATGGGTAGGAAGAAACGATCTTTTTAGTAAAGACGCTATTAAAGAAAGCGTAACGAAAAGGTTAAGAACGAAAACTGGTGCTTGGAAAACTAATCCCTATCCTTTGAATCATCCTATGAGAAAATCTTTTTATTATGGTGAGAGAACAAAAGAACAATCAAAAGATAGTGATTATAACATTATTCAAAAAGCAATTAACTACTTAAATTCTGATCATGAAAATCCTTTTTGCCTATACATAGCCTTGAACTTTCCTCATCCTCCTTACACGGTTGAGGAGCCTTACTTTTCTATGTACGATCGAGAATTAGTACCCGCACCAGTACCGCCTAAATTGGCCGATAAGCCAGAATTTATGCGTTTAATTCAAGAAAAGTATGGGTTGAACAATTTAGAGAAAGATGATTTTAGAGAAATTATCGCTACATATTATGGAATGGTTTCTCGTGTGGATTACCAATTTGGGCAAATAATCGATAAGTTAAAAAGTATTGGAGCTTATGAAAACAGCGCAATATTCTTTTTTGCTGATCACGGAGATTATACGGGAGACTATGGATTAACAGAAAAATGGCCTAACGCGTTCCAAGATTGTCTTATCAACGTTCCGTTAATTGCTAAAATACCTGGTATCGAATCAAAAGGAATTCTATACGATCAATTAGTTCAGACGATTGATCTTTTTCCTACAGTATTGAATATTGCTCAAATTGAAACTCAATATACTCACTTTGGCAAGAATCTAATTCCGTTTCTAGAAGGACGCTTAATGAAACTAAGAGACGCTGTTTTTGCTGAGGGCGGATATAACCCTCGCGAACCTCAATGTTTTGAACCGGTTGTTAAAAGTCCTGAAATACCGGGCATTGGTATTTATTACGATAAAACTAATATACCTCAAGAAAATCCATCAACCGTAGCTCGATCTGCTATGATCAGAACCAAAACATGGAAACTCGTTATTCGAGATGGTGG
>DAOUUT010000055.1 GCA_030668025.1 Promethearchaeota archaeon | reverse complement strand
TCCCATGTAAACGATATCTAATCCAGCGTCTGCCAATTGTTTAAGCTCCTCGTCTGTCTTTCTCAAAATATCTAAGGCTTTAGCGTAGGAACTCACTCTTGGAACGTTTTTTAGCCTTAAACGAACGTATTTAATTATTTTCACTAGATATTCAGTGGGGGCTGAAGTAGGATTTCCCCCCGCTAAAAAAACGGGATATCTATGATAATTTTTCTCGGCGTAATAATCAATTTCCTTTAAAACATCTTCTAGTGGTCTAATTGCATAATCTTGAATGTTGCCGTAAATTCCTTTATAAGTTCCACAAAAGCGACAACGATTCCAACTACAACCACCTGTTACAGCTATGAGCACGCTATGCGCTTCTACTGGCGGCCTTATAATTATTTGACTCGGAGGGACTTTAGGAACCATAACAATTCTACATTAATTGAATTTTTAGATTTTAATATTGCACATTCAAATACTATTATGTTATTTTAAGCCTTTTTAGAATAAAGATTTAAGCTTTATATTTTGACAGCAATTTCATAAAATTTTTTTTTAATAGTTAATTTATAATTTTATACAAGTTTCATCACATCTAAACGCACAAGGTTTTTTGGTATTTAAATTGATAAGTACTCGTATCCAAAAGAAGGACATCTTATATATAAGTAAAATTGTTATCGTTGGAGGGGCAAGTGTTGGAAAAACTAGTTTATTTAATCGATTTTGTTTTAATTCTTTCAATTTTGATTCTTCTATGACAATAGGTCTAAACTTCCATTCAATTAATTTACCAATTCATAAAAAAAATGCTGTAGAGAGCGTTCCAAGTAAATTTATCGCCAATTCAATTTTCGATTTTGGCGGACAGGATCGTTTTAAACCCTTAATCCCTAAGTTTTTAGGAGGTTCTAATGGGGCTCTATTAGTTTTTGACTTAACTAATCCTATATCTTTTGAGCAATTAAATTTCTGGTATGATCAATTACTAGAACACACTGAAGGCTCAAAAATCCCTAAGATATTAGTAGGAAGTAAAAGTGATTTATTAGATTCATCCCCGAGAGATAAGATAATCCAAGAAGAAGTTATAAAAGATTATGTAAAAGAAAAGGAACTGGATGGATTTTTTAAAACATCAGCTTTAAAGAATCTTAACGTTATTGAAGTATTTAAAGAGCTAAATAATATGATGTTAAGATATAACAATACTTCTTATATCGTGTCTTAAGAATAATTTTTGTTAAATTAAAAAGTCCTCATAAATATAAAATCGGAGAACTCCTTAAAGAAAATCTTCTGATTTTTATTTAAATCTGGATAAATATCTTTAAGATGATCGTTTGCTTGACTAATTAAATTTTTAGAAAAGTGTTCCGCAATAATTATAGCGTTTGTTTCAGCGAAAACATCCATCACTTGTTTAACATCGTTTTTATTCAACTCCTCTTCTTTATGGTAAATTTCATTCAAAATTTTGGATTGCTCCTCGTCTGTATTTTGAACAGCTAATATGTAAACGATCTTTTTCTTCCTTGCTTTAATATCATCTTCCATGTCAAGTATATCGTCCCGAATCGCATACGCTTGACCTATAAAGGCCATTGCTTTACTTAATGGATTTATTTGATAATGAATATTACCTTTAGCTAAGATTGCTCCAATTCTCGTTGATTTCTCCATTAAACTAGCTCTTTGCAGTTCCGCGATGTTTAAATACTGTTCTAAAGACATAGTAATATTGTGGGATCTCATATATTCCTCAACTATTTGCCCTTTCATTAATTTATCCATTGCCGAGCTGTATTCGTTTAGAGCTAACAACTTTAATTTCTCGGGGAATTTTGAGGCTTTAATGAGGTCAAAACCTAATAGATATCCTTGCGTACCACCTAATATGCTTATGTCTCTGCCAAAATTGTTAAATAATTCTTCTTTATGCGGAACCTCTAAGTTCTTATAAACCTTACTTATTTCGTTTTCAATTTGGACATGAAAAGTAGGTTTACCTCTTCTTTCGGAATCATCGTCCATAAGGTCGTCATGTATTAAATGACCGCTATGTAACAACTCTACGGCTAGAGAGACTTTCCTAATTTGATCTATTTGAGTATCCAAATAAATAGGATTTACAACCCCAATAAACGCGGCTATTAACAAAATTGGATGAAGTCGTTTCGCCTTTTTATTTAAAATAAATTCTTGAAGTTGTGTAAAAAAATCTTTTAATAAAATTTCTCTCTCATTATTATTCAAATACGAAAAATAATCTTCTAATTCTTTATCAATAGCGGCTTTCTCTACTTTTAGGAATTCTTCGATCATCTTAATATCACAAAATTTTCTTACATTCGTATTAATATAGAATAAATAATAATATATCTTTTTGTGTAACCAACATTTTTATTATTTTCTTTACAATATTTCTTAAACTCGTTAAAATTATAAAAAGTGTGATTAAAAAATGCTTCTTGCCGTTGTGTCTGATTCACACGACAATCGAGAAAATATATTAAAAGCAGTTTCAATAATCAACGATAAAGGTGTGGATGCAATTATCCATTGCGGAGATTATATCGCTCCTTTCGTGAAACTTTGGTTTGATAAGCTCAACGATTCGATTAAAAAGAATTTCTATGGCGTATTCGGTAACAACGATGGAGAACGCCTATACATGACGCAAACTTTAGGTCAAATTTGCAAATTCGCACAAAATGGTAATGAACACATAATAGAGTTAGGTGGAAAGCGTATATTTGTTTCGCATATGCCAAAACAAGAAACTATTGAAGCTTTAGCGATTTCAAAAAAGTTTGACATTATCTTATCCGGCCACACACATATAGCGGTTAATAAAAGATATGATAACGGGGTGCTAGTAGTTAACCCGGGCGAAGTTTGTGGTTATTTAACGGATAAGCCTACTTTTGCTATTATTGATACTGAAACTTTAGAAGTTGAAATTATTGAAATATAAACTAAAAAAAAATTACAATTTTTTTCTTAATTTTTTTATATTAAGTAAGATTTAATCTAAATTATTATGAGTTTACCTTTAGAAGGCATAGTTGTTATAGATTTAGCGAGAATGCTACCCGGTCCTTACGCTTCAATGATCTTGGCTGATCTTGGAGCTGAAGTTATTAGAGTTGAAGACCCGAAATATTTTTACGGTAGTCCGCCGCCTTTTTTTCAAAAAGGTAGGTATCGCGAAAGTGCTTTTAATTCGGTATTAATGAGAAATAAAAAATCTATTACTCTTAACTTAAAAAAAGATAAAGCGTTAGAGGTATTTTATAAGTTGGTGGAAAAAGCTGATGTAGTGTTAGAGACTTTTCGACCAAAAGTAACTAAGAAATTAAAAATTGATTATGAGACGCTTTTTAAAATAAATAAATCTATAATATATTGTTCTTTAACTGGATATGGTCAATATGGTCCTTACGAGCAAACAGCAGGTCATGATTTGAATTATATTGGTATTTGTGGTATGTTGGATCTAAATAAAGAAAGAGAATTTTTAGGAAAAAAAAACCAAGAAAGAAAGCCTCTTCTTCCAGGCGTACAAGCAGCAGATATTGGGGGGGGATTAGTTTCGACGATAAGTATTCTTGGAGCATTGATTGAAAGAGATAAGAACCCCACCAAAGAGGGGCAATATATAGATGTTTCAATGACGGATTGCGTTTTTTCTTTCATGCCAATGGCGGCTGCTTTTAACTTTTCTAAGAATTTAAATGACGGAACAACTAAACCAATAAATCCTCTTCATGGTGAAGCTCCCGTTTATTCAGTTTATAAGACTAAAGATAATAAGTACTTATCTGTTGGCGCTATTGAAATAAAGTTTTGGCGTGGAGTGTGTGAGGGTCTTGGACGTGAAGATCTTATACAGAAAGGGAATGCTCTAGGAGAAGAAAAAGAAATAGTATTTCATGAAATTCAAAAAGAATTTTTAAAGAAAACTCAAGATGAATGGATGGAAATTTTCGCTAATAAAGACTCGTGCGTTATGCCAGTTAAAAACTTTAGCGAAGCATGCGAAGACCCACAAATTAAAGCGCGAAATATGGTTGTTGAGATAGAACACCCGATATTTGGGAGCATCCAAAATATTGCTTCTCCAATCAAATATTCTCGCACGCCTTTAACTATAAGAAACTTAGCGCCCAAAATGGGACATAATACTAAAGAAATTCTAAAGGAGCTTAACTATACAGAGGAAGATATTAAAAAATTTAAAAAATCTGGAATTTATTAGTTCAGCGCTCTCGGAGGGAGTTAGATTCATTCTTAACACTATTTTTAATTTTTAGGAAATGCAATTAACATAATTTCATGTAGAGGATCGAGTGGATCAATTCTTCTTATAATATATTCATATCTTAATGATAAATTTTTTAGAAAGTCAACAATCTCAAAAAATTCTTCTCCATTATGATACACACCAATTGTTAGTACAGGTTGCTGACTTTTGATAGTTTCTCTACTACCTTCTAATACTTTTTTAGCGTGACCCTCAACATCGAGTTTTATCAACCCGACATTTAATTTTTTTTCAAATACAAAATTATCAATAGATTCAGTTAATACTTGATTAGAACCCTCTTCGGAAATGTGAGAAGATTCACCAGAAAATCTCATTTTCAAAAAAGATCGTTTTTCGTCTAAAGCTTTATTTATGGGACTACTTTTCTTAAGATTGTTATTTTTTATTGTTCTTAGCATTAATCTATAATTATTGGGATCAGGCTCAAATGCATAAATATGCCTAGGAAAAAAAAATGTCTCAAAAACTATAGCCGAATCCCCAATATATGCTCCACCATCTATGAAATCTTTATTGTTTAATTTTGATAAAATATTTTTCGGTAAGTTATATAACCCACATAAATTGTAAAAAACTGAAGGATCAAATTTATCAATAGGCAACTTGAACTTTTTTTTTATTAGTTTAATTTCATTATGAACCTCTAGTCTTTTTTTTACACTTTCTAAATCAAAAACCATTTTCTTTTGTAATCTCCTATGATTGCTTATATAATACGCCTTTTTTATAAAATCTTTAATAATTCTTTTACTTTCATAGTCGAAGTCATTGCTAAAGGTAGTTATATTTATGTTCTTTTCTTTAATATAATCTGAAATATTTTTTAAACAAAGAAATGTACCATAATTAATTTCGTAATAAAAATTTTTATAAAAATAGTAATAGAAATTGATTGCATATTTAATAAGAAGAAGTTGAAATTTTAATGAGATTTTGCTAATTACAAATTTCAGAATTTTTCTGTTCAAAAAATTGAGGTACAAGTGATAAAATTGATGAGTTAATACATGAAAAATTAGCATTAAAATAGCCAATAACCAAATTTTTATTTTAATTTAGATTTATGTTTTTTATTAGATGCAGATACACATTTAACTTTATCTAAATTACTAAAATGATTTTAGTGGAAGCAAAAATATTACCAGCTGGAAAATCCATCCGATTTATTTATTCAATTCAAGTTAAAGATAGTTTGTGAATTTTACATGTAAAAAGAAGTGCTTTCATAACATTTACTTCTATAATAAATACTCATTATTAAGAATGAATACTCAAGTTTTATAGCTATTTGTAAATTTAAAACATTTAAGATTCTTAAAAAAACGGGAGTTTTCTAGTAATCAAAAATTCCTCCAAATCTTTTTTAAACATTTTTTAATATAATAATAATAATTAAGTAATCCAAAAAATGTGAATTTAAAATGTCAAATTTAGAAAAACAAAGTAAAGTTAAAAAAGAATCTAAGTATATTCTCGAACCCTCTCAACGTAAGGTTTTTATAGAGAAAATTCTTCCAACCTTGCTAATTGGTTCAATAATTTGGTTAATAGGTGAAATAATATTCAGTTTTTTTTTTTCTGAAGCCCAACTCACAGGAACATTTTTAGTATTTTACATTTCAATGATAATTCTTGACGCGGTTCTGTTTTTATTGTTATACTTCGTTGCGAAATCTAATAAGATTCTACTTGGGCTAATAATATTTTTCGTGTTCTGTTTTATTGCGGGAATTATTAGCATACCTATAGTTATTTTTACTGAATTTTTACCCCAAGTTCATATGTTTGTAAGTTTAGCGGTAGGTGCTAATTCGATTGTTTATGTAATAGCACTTGCTTTAAGATACAGATATTTTGCTAAGGGATATATATGGGCTCATGTTGTTCTTTTTATATTTGGATTCGTATTAGTAGAAATTGTTTTTATTATTGTTTTTAACATTCAAAACTATTTACTAACAATTCCAATTACATTTGCTTATATTTGTGTAGTTGCATTGATAGTTATGTTTTATGGTTCAAAAGTAGTAAAAAAAGCAGAAAAAATCAAGTGGTTATTAGTAGCTTATAAAATATTAGGAATGACATTGTTGGCTATATTCATAGCCATAATATTTGTAGTTATTGTACTTATTATAATAGCGCTGGCAATTATCTGCGGTGATTCAAGCATCGACCTCGGAAGTCTTAGTTGGACCGGGAGCGGAACAAGAAAAAAGAAGAAAAAAGAAAAATCGTATTAAATAATATTAAAAATTATTTTTTTATTTTAGAACTAAACTCAAAAAATCAGTAGGGAAAATTAAATTTCCTTATCTAATGAATCTTTGAAAATGAATAGACCGAAAAAACTAACTTATGTAATTTGACAATGACAAAGGAAATCGAAGTCCTAAAAAAACGCTTAAAAAAAAATAATGCTGATGCTGCTATTTGGATCAAGTTAGGATATGCCTATTTTCAGAACGAAGAATTTAGCAACGCAATAAAAGCTTATTTAGAGGGATTAAAACTAGATCCTAAAAACGCAATCAACTGGCATAATTTGGGCTATATTTATTATGAAATTGAAGATTATGAGAAAGCAATATCTGCTCTTAACAATGCTTTAGAGATTAATCCAAATTTAGGAATTTCTTGGCGAGAGCTAAGTTCAATATATTTAGATACCGATGAATTCGATAAATCTATAGAAGCTAGTAAAAAAGTTTTAGATATTAACCCCAAGGATGAATGTGGATGGACTAATTTAGGTTCTGCGTATTATAATATAAAAAGATACGATGATGCGATATTAGCTTTAAGGAGAGCATTGGATATCATTCCTGGTTTGAATTTTACAAAAGAAATCCTTGATTTGGCAGAAAATGCATTAAAGAAGAAGTTAGAACTTTAAATCTAATATTTTCATTTCAATTAAACATAATTTTATTTAAGAAAATTATCATAATAATGTAAAGAGGTTAGTAATACCTAATCTAAGTTTATGTAAGGTAAAACTATGACTGAAGAATCGCGTAAAAATGAAGATCGTGATAACGAAGAAGGAAAACAAATCACGCAAGAAAATGTTAGTGAAATAAAAATAGGCAAACCAGTAGTTATCAAAGCAGAGGCTTATAAAACAATAATATTATATGCTAGTAGATATGCAAATCATGCAATTCCTTCAAGTGATTGGAAAGAAATCTATGGTATTTTAATTGGTTATTCTGACGATCAATTTGTATATATAGAACGTGCAGAAGCTCTCACATTTGGTCATGATACAGATGTTCAACTGGATGAGAGGCATTATGGATTTATTGATGAGATACAGCAAAAATTAGATAAAGACGAGGAAAAGAAAGAGTATTATATGATTGGTTGGTTCCACTCGCATCCAGGGTTAAATCTTTTCTTTTCTTATGTAGACCTGATAAATCAGTTAGGGTTTCAACAGAGTAATGACGATTTCGTTGGGCTAGTATTTGATCATACTCTTCTCGGTAAAAAAAAAAAAGAAAAAATTGATAATAATATACTAACTAAATACGATACAGGATTTGAGATTTATAGATTGACTGATATTACAATTGATTCAAATTCTGTTGAATTTGAGAATAACTATCATAAAGTGGATTACATTGTTAAAGGTTTAAATAAATTCTTTTTTGCAAATGTTCTTACTGAGTTATCTTCTTTAGCTTTCGCAGGAAAACCACTTCAAGAAGCCTATAAAGAAAAATTTAAACTAGAATCAGGTTATAAAGATGTAGACGAAGTGTTTGATAACACAAACGACGAATTATATAAAAAGAATCTTGTAGACATCCCATTATCGGAAGATGTTAAATTTAATGTTAATAACATATATTATGACTCAAGTACGAGTAGTACAATCGCAAAAGAATCTGCTGAAAAATTAATTTACGAAGGAAATCGAGCTTTTGAAAACAAAGATATGTTTACAGGCATAGAAAAATATCGAAAGGGTATTGAGAAATACAAAGAGATTAGTGATACGAATCGAGTGATGGATTTATTAAGAAAGGTATCGAGAGTGTGTATTGCAAATAATCATCTGGTGCTTGCTAGAGAATTTGCCGATGAATTATATAAATTAGCAAAACTAAACAATCAAACCTTTTATCAAGGTATCGCAAATTACATAATAGGCTACATAATTATAAAGCAAGTAGATTTAAATGTTATAGAAAGCGGTTTAAAAAGAATTGAAGATGCAGCTATAGAATTTATAGAAGTTAAAGACTTTGCTGGAGCTGGAATGGCTTTTAATAAAATTGGGTCAGTATACGAAAAAAGATTCAAAAACATAGGTAGTGCTTGCCTTTTTTATAGAGAAGCCATTGAAAATTATAATAACGGTTTAATTTATAGCCACCCTTTAAGAATTACACCTTGGAGTAAACCCGAAATACTTGTTGACAAAATTATAGAATTAAGAGACTTCATCGAAGTTTTATTGCCAGATATAGAAGACCTTGATACAAAGCAGAAAATAATTAACGATTTAAAATCCATCCAATATAATTTCTGATTTTTAGACAAAAGTAATAACAATTCTTTATTTGGACAATCAAAAAAATTAAATTTTAAGATATATTATTTCTATTACTTAAATTTTAAGATATATTATTTCTATTACTTTTGGATGGTTGATTTTTATTCCACGCAGAAAACAAAAAATTAAATATTCGAGAAAAATTGCTTGTAAACACCTCACCCCTATGGGAGATATCTCAAATAACTTGCAACCACTTTGTTATTGCGCAGAGAGAGATTTAGTTCTTGGTAAAAAAGCTTATATTTGTCAGGTTTGTAATGTATACATACAAGCTACTAAGAAAGTTTCAGAGGTTTATGAAGAAAGCAGAAGAGAAGCAGAAAAAAAAATAAAGGAGAAAAAGATAGAATTGGAAGAATATGAACTCGCAGAACTTTCACATGATGACGAAATGGATTTATCACTAGATGAATTTGAAGAAGAAGAAGATGAAGAAGTTCCTTTAAAATTCGAAAAAAGAAAGGCGGGAAAATCCGAGTTAGAAGATTCTGAAGATTTTACTGAAATTGAATGTCCCTTCTGTGGCGAAGTAATAGTTGGTGATGTTAGAACCCACGTAAACGATTGTGAATTTGCGCCTGAAGATGCAGATATAAGCGATATCTTGCCTACTAAAACGAGAAAGAAGAAAAAGAAAAAACCAGAGGCTACTGAGGGGAGTGTGGCTAAAGATAAACAAATCTGCCCTTATTGTGGGAAGGGATTCATACGTTTAGGCCGTCATCTTAATTCCTGTCCCAAAAAGCCTAAAGACAAGGATGAGGATAAAGAAGTATCAGAATGAGATTAGGATTTAGAACAAATAAGTAATAAACTTCAAATATTGTAAAGTTATATCACATTTTTTTTCCAAATTCGGATATGACAAGTATCTATTATTGTGAGCCTGTTTTTAGACCTCCATCGGAAGGAAATTCTCTATTAATTCAATTAACTGAAGGTTGTACCTTCAATTGCGATTTTTGTATGTCGAATCTTAGAAAAAAATTTATAGTAAGATCAATTGAAGAGGTTAAAAAAGATTTAGATATAGGGGCAAGTAAACATTATAGCTCGTTAGTGCATAAACTATTCTTTTTAGACGGGAATGCCATGGTAACACCTGCGGATAAGCTCATAGAACTTACGAGTTATGCCATGAAGATTTTTCCAAAATTGGAAAGAGTAGGCGTTTACGCTCACGCTAAAGACATATTAAAAAAGTCTGATATGCAATTAAGAGCATTATCGGATGCGGGGTTAAAAATCGCATATGTAGGGTTTGAAAGCGGATATGATAAATTGCTTAAGGATGTTAATAAGCACGCTACAAAAGCGGATTTTATTAACGCTTCAAAAAAATTAATGAAGGCAAATATTACTTTATCAGCCACGTTTATTAATGGGCTTGGAGGAGGGAATAATGAAGAAGTCTCTAAAGCTCATGCTCTTGAGTCGGCAGATTTAGTTAATAAAATTTGTCCTGATGATGATAGAATATGGTATATCGCTTTTTTATCTCTAATGATGCCTCCTGGAACCGTAATGTATGAGAAAAAAAAGCGTGGAGAATTAAAAGAAATGAATTCAAAAGAGATTTTATTGGAATTGAAGATGTTCATAGAGAGTGTTAATTTTAATAACAAATCCGCAAATTGCATCTTCAGATCGAACCACGCATCGAATTATTTGCCAATTAAAGGAACTTTAGAGAAAGGTAAAGCTAAAATATTAGAAGTTATTGATTATGGACTGGATCATAAAGAATTTTTAAGACCAAAAAATTACCGTGCTTTATGATTTAAAAAATACTTCTTTATTATACTTTATATATTTCTTGATCGGATTGTTAGGTTGATTTTGGATGAATTTAATAATATCTTCAATCTTCTCAGGAACAATTGATAATTTCTCAGAAATCTCATTAATAGTTAGTTTATCGAATTTTTCCGACATTTGTTCAAATTGTATAAGGAGTAAAGTCTGATAAATGTTAAAAATTAGCGATTTCAAATTAGGAAAATTCTCATGCTTTAAATCCTTGACGCAGTTTAAGATTTTCTCAGAGGCGTCATTATAGTTTAGAACTCTATAGGAACTAATGATTGTATACACTTTCTTAATAAACTTGAAATATAAATTGATATTATCACACAGTTCTTGAAGATTATACCTATTTAGATTTTCATCAACCTCGCTTTTCAACATTACTAACAATTTTGTGAAGTTTTCCAAGTTAGACTCAGTTAGGTTTTCCTTTAAAAGATTATCGTACCGTCTTAAATATATTTTGCGATGGTTATCTAATTCAATGCGAGCCTTTTGTTGTAAATCGTTAAATTCACCGAGTTCATTCTTTAAATCAAAATAGTTCTGGTGTTCTTCAATTAAAGTTAATGCAGATCCAATTTTTACAAACGCAGATTTGAAATCGTCAATATCTAACTTTTTTAAAATAATAGATTTATAAACATTTAATTCTTCTAAGAGTTCTTTTTTACGCTTGTATCCGTCGAATTTATCATTTAAGCTCATAATGACTTAGATAAAAAAAGATTGACTTATACCTATATTATCATAAAAGATAAATTACAAATATAAATTTAATATATTAAAAATATTAAGAAAAAAAAGGATTAGAAATGCTGAAAATTTGCTTAATTGTAGGTTCCCCCCGTAAAAATAGAAGTTGTAACTTCTTGATTGACCAAGCTATCGATGGTATAAAATCCGTTGACGGAGAATTTGAAATCAACAAAATTCAAATAACAGATTTCAAACTTACTCCATGCAATGGCTGTGATCAATGTTTAAGACAACCACACGATTGCCCCTTAGCGGAAGACGATGATACTACTGAGTTAGAAAAATTACTATTAGGGTCAGATGCACTACTTATAGCTGCTCCAAATTATTTTGGCTCCGTGAGTTCTCAAATAAAAGTATTTATCGATCGCTCAAGACCGTGGAAAATGAAAAATTACCTATTAAAAGATGTAATTTTAGCTCCTTTAGCTTCAACAGGGTTAAGAAATGGTGGCGAAGGCGTAATTTCAGATTTAATTAATTTTGGATTAATTCATGGAATGATCGTGGTAGGAAATGCCATGGGTAACCCTGTTCTTGAGGGAAACATACCTATAACTAGCCTCCAAAAATTTGGATTAAAAGAATTTGTTGGTAAGGGAGAAGTCGATGAACTAGGAGGTTTAATTGCTAAAAATACGGGCAAAAGGGTTGCCGAATTAATTATAAAAATGAAAAAATAAAAATTTATTTGTTTTTTTTAGTCTGTATTAGGATTATCTGATTTTTCTTCAAGCTCTTCTGCTTCTTCTTTAAGTTCTTCTGCTTTATCTTCAAATTCTTCCGCTTTATCTTCAAGCTCTTCTGCTTCTTTTTTAAGTTCTTCCGCTCTTTCTTCAAGCTCTTCAGCTTTTTCTTCAAGTTCTTCCGCTTTTTCTACTTCAAGTTTTTCTGCTCCATCTTTAAGTTCTTTTACATCTTCTTTAAGTTCTTCTGCTTTATCTTCAAATTCTTCTGCTGCTTCTTTAAGTTCTTTTACATCTTCTTTAAGTTCTTCTGCGCCTTCTTTAAGTTCATCTGCATCCTCTTTAAGTTCTTCGGCATCTTCTTTAAGTTTTTTTGCTTTTTTCTCTTTAAGTTTTTTTGGTTTTTTCTCTACCTTCTCTTTTAGCTTTTCTGCTTTTTTCTCTACTTGTTTTTCAAGTTCGCCAGCTTTCTCTACCTTCTCTTTTAGCTTCTCTGATTTTTTCTTTACTTTTTCTTCAAGCTCTTCCGCTTTTTCTACTTTCTCATCAAATTTTTTTGCTTTTACAAGAAAACTTGGTTTTTTAAACCCTGCCCAAGCTATATTAACAATAGCTCCAGCTGTAACTATTATTACAAATATGGCTATATATAATGTTAGGTTATTTTGAGGAAAATATTGTAAAAGATATTCCATCCAACTAACCATCCAAGAACCTAGAGGTGATACTATTGGAAATAAAAAATTTAAAATGGCTGCAACAATATCCGCAATAGTTTGAACTAACTCAGGTGTTTGAAAAATCATGCTTTACCGATACCTCCTAACTCTGTTTTATATCTCTTCTCTCTAATTTTTTCCCGATTAATAATAAAGTCTAAAAAATCATATCCTTTAAGAACTATTGTAAGAAAATAAACCCCCATATATAACATGACCATATTTTGAACGTTTACAGCTATAAAACCAAAACTTGCTATTTCAATTACTATTTCAAACCTTAGTTCAGTAGCGCCACTAAACTTATACGACCATATATACAAGCAATTTAAAATTATTTGAATTAGCGAGAAAGTACCTTTTCTAATTGACTGTTTAGGAGAAGAATAGGTGAAAAATGCGCATGAACTAATCAGTAATCCGAATGCTGAAACCCAAAAAATTATTCTCTCATAATCTGGTTGTTCAAGTATAATGTCAACGCCGAGTATTTGAACGTTCTTGATTAAAGTAAAAGTGAGAAATGGAATAACCATCGTTGTTGTTATATAAACACTCAGAAATATTAAACCTTTAAAAATATTGAAACTACGCCCCATTTATATCACCCTCTATGGATACTGACCTACCGGAAAGTTTATTAGATTAACTTTAAAAGTATATAGATTTAGTGAATAAGATGCGCTAAATTGAAGGCTGGCATGAAATTCTAAAACATAAGGTGTTCTATACCAATCTACTTCTGTTAATAGATTTGGTAAATTATCAATAACAAATCCATCCGATACCGTACCAGTGAAATTCGATTTTAAACTGGTTCCCTGAGCTATAGTTCCAATAACTTCCTCTTTGTCAAAGATTATTACAGTAGTCGTTTCATTTAATGGTGTTGATGCATCACCGTAAGTCATAAAAACTTGAAAACTTAATGTAATATTTGTTAAATCATATACTCCAGTATTTGAGATATTATAAGGAACATTAATATACATAGAACTTGGATTAAGAACATCAAAATTGGAAGTTATATCTCCATCAGGAATTTTCACATTTTGTACGGCAGGATCAAAAATTGTCATCGCAGAGAAACCACCTAAAAGAGACACAGCCGATAACGATAGTGTGAAAACTAGCAAAAATACTCTAATAACCCACCTAAAAAGCCTAGCATACCTCATATTTATCACTTTTTATTTTGATATTTAAGATTAACAATAAAAAGATAGAAGGAATATATAAATTTATTTTATTGATTAAAAGTTGTTTCTATTGGAAAAAATTTTCAATAAAAAAATCTATCAAATCTCCTATTGCTTCTGCTTGTCTTTCCTTAGACCATTTAAGCATTTGTATTTATAAATTTATTGTCAAGTTAGATTAAAGAAGGGAAGTCTTTAAATACGGCACGGGCACTACCGTGTATCACTTTATCTTCAAAAATTTTCAAGATAAGTTCATCTATTAACCGTATACATTTGAATTTTTTTTTATAAACAACATACCTACTTTTTTACCTTCTACTTCTCCTATTGCTGCATCCACTATAATTAATGGTTTATTTTCCAATTCAGGAATGATATTTTTTTCGATGTAAACCTCCACACGCAGGTCCTCAAAGTTTTCGTTTTCAATGTCAATGTTCTTCCATTCGACAAAATCGTGGTCATCTAGGAGTTTGTATTTTTCTACTAACTCGACAAAATTCCCACAGAAGCACATTGTTCACGATTCAGCGGAATGATAAAAAAGTACTACTACTAATTTTTCTGATTTAATTTTTTGTTGTTCTTCAAAAATATACTCCAAAGCCGTTTTTGAGAACGATAATTTAAACAATCTTCACCACATTTATTTTATTATTATTTTATGTTTGGTAATGTATAAATTTTAAAATCATTATTATATAAAATATTTAATTTAAAAAATCGAAAAATAGTGAACAAAAAATGGTAGAAATAAAACAAATTAGCGTACATTCGGAGAGTATTGAAAAAGTCGTAAACGCAATGAACACCTCAATTGAAAGTGGTTTATCTGAATCAGAAGCAGCAGCTAGACTTGAAAAATATGGAAAAAATGAATTGATAAAGGAAAAAGGAAAAACTGCTCTACAAATTTTCATCGGACAGTTTAAAAGCTTTCTTGTTTATTTATTATTTTTCGCGATTGTTATTTCAATTGTTATTGGATTGTGGGAAAGTGGTAGACCTGGTGCCGAAGAATGGTCTTCAGAATATACAGATGCTATCGTAATTGCTGCTATTTTAATTGCTAACGCGGCTTTGGGATTTTACCAGGAATATCAAGCAGAAAGATCGATGGAAAGTTTAAAGAAACTTGCGCCCCATTTTGCTAAGGTTCGTAGAGATGGTAAAGTTAGTGAAATTGCCGTAGAAGATGTAGCACTAGGTGATATAATACTTTTTGAAGATGGGGATAAATTTCCGGCGGATTTAAGATTAATAAAAGAATTTTCGCTTTACGTCGATGAGGCAATTTTAACCGGGGAATCTGCTCCTGTAAAAAAACAATTAGATATCGTAGATGAAAAGATGATTCTAGCTGATAGAATTAACCTTGGATACATGAACACGATAATCACGAGAGGAAATGGAGAAGGAATTGCAATTGGGACGGGGATGAATACCGAAATAGGAAAAATAGC
>DAOUUT010000066.1 GCA_030668025.1 Promethearchaeota archaeon | reverse complement strand
TAATTTAAAAATACCCCAATTATCAGAAAAGACAATGAATAAAATGAAAAGATTCATCCCGGATGTAAATACTAACTTAACAAATCCAATAGATTTAGGCGGAATGGGAATCCAACCAAATATCTATTATCGTACAATTTTAGCGCTAGATAAAGACCCTAACAATTCTTCTATTATCTTCGTTAAAGATCACGAAAGATTTGGAGGGTTTGAAGAAATTTTGAACGACTTGGGGTATAAAGGGCTCGATTTAAACAAAGAATTTATAAGATATATTTCTAAAGCAAAAAGCGCGTGTACAAAGCCAATGCATTGCGTTATGTTAAAAATAAACGAAGGATTCGAAGCGTATAAAAGTAGATATAAATTTAAGCTAAAATTGTTAAATCGCAATGTTCCTGTTTTCGAATCTTTAGAACTTGCGGGTTCTGTTTTAGATAAGGTGAACTCTTATCGAGAATTCTTGCAAAAGCATGGAAGATTCCCCAAAATTGAAACTACATAAGCGTCTTAATTTAAAATAAAAATGTGAGAACAGTTTTAACTTTTTTCTAAATGCTTGATTTCTATGGGTCTTCCGGGACTTCCTTGGTAATAGTATTTATCAGGTTTCCCTCTCCAATTTTTATGTAATACCGTATTTGGAAAGATAACATTATTATCCTTTGTTAAAGCGTTGGGTCCGGCAATTATTCCCGGATAGAAAGTCGTGTTTTTTCCAAGCTTTATTTCCATCATACTTATCTTTCCAAAGATTGTATTGACGGCGTGACTCGACAATGCAGCCGTAGGGTAGAAGAAGACGTTATCTCCTAAATCTGTAAATTCTAAACCTACGTAGGAATCGCAATAAATTACATTCTTTCCGATTTTATTATGACTAATCCTTCTTAGCGTACGATTCACGAGCCAAGGAAAAGGCGATTTGGAAGTCAACCACATCGGATATTTTATTATGAATCCTCTTTTGTGGTAATACTTCATCATCTTTCCTTCTTCGCTATTAACATCGTCTAAAATCCGTTTGAAAACTCCTTCTTTGGGAGGTGATTTTTTACTCCATCGTCGAGCCCATAATGCTGTGAACTCAATTAATAAAATAAGATAAATAAAATAAAGAAATAATAGGAAACCAGGGAGTATTAAGAAATGAATTATTTGTGGAATTGAAAAATAGATAATAAAACCGTATTCAAATAGTAAAAAAAGCCCTAAACATGCATAAAGTGGAACCAAGAAGCTAATCAAATTAATTTTGAGGAAGTCTAAAATGGGAAGTTCCACAACTTGCCCTTTTTTCTGCTCAAATTCGGAATTAATTTTTCCTTCTACTTTGTTCTCTTCCATAGTATAATTATTACTAAAGTCTTATAAAAAACTATTTAACCAGATTATTCAGACAAAAAAAAAAAAAAGAGTAAAAAATAATTAAGTTTCTTGAACTTTTATTTCTATAATTTCTTGTTTAGGCACAACTTCGACTTCATCTTCTCGAGGATGATCGAGATATCTAATCTTTGTGAAAAACCATAAGAGGACGGGATAAATAATACCTATAAAAGCGCAAATACTAAATAGCGTATTAATACCAATTAACTCCGCCATAGGTCCCGCCATTAGAGCCCCAATAGGTGCTATTGCCATAGAAATCGTATGATCTATTGACATAACTCTTCCTATTTTATCCGAAGGAACTACTGTTTGTAATATCGTTAAGTAAGTAGCTACTGTTATGGGAAATATTATCGCACCGAGGAATCCACTAATCATCATTAAATTAAACGAACGATAGGGGGCAATACTTATTAATAAATACGCGGCAAAAAATATCGTCGCTCCAATTAGATTGATTTTGATCTTGTGTTTCCACTCCTTTTTGATTGATGTAATTAAAGAGCCAATCAGTCTTCCTATTTGCATAGACCCAAAAAGTAGCGCTAAATTAAGAGCTGTTCCATCATGGGTTACGTTTATAAAGTAAGGCCATAATACGTTAAAAGGTCTATTTATGAAGTTAAAAATCATAGCAAATACTATCATGCTTAAGAGTCCTGGCACTGCTTTTACGACAAGGAAGCCTTCCTTGAATTCTCTTATGAACGATTCTTTTTCTGAGTCTGACTCCTTCAAGGATTTCGCTTCATTGGGGATTGTTATTAATAACAACGGAATAAGCGCCATAACGAAGGTTAGAACATCGATTAAAAAGATAAATGTTATTGGAAACAACTCTAAAAGTATAGCCGATAATATGGGTCCTATTATAAAAACTACTCCCGAGATAAGAAAATTGAGTCCATTAATTCGAGGTAATTTTTCTTTTGGGACCATAGATGGAACAATCGCTTGAACTGTTGGTATCTGAAATGCAAAAAGAACGCTGCGCAAAGTATGAATTACAAATATCATCCAAATATTAATATATCCTATAAAGAAAAGTAGAAACAGAACAAATGTTAAAACCGCTTGAAGAGAATCTACAATAAAGATTATAGTTTTACGGTTCATCCTATCAGCTAAAACGCCAGCGAATGGCGAAACTATAACTTGAGGTAAAAATATTAAAAATACTGCGATTGAAAGAAATATAGCACTCTGTGTTTCAATCGTAATCCACCAAGCTATTACAAATCCAACAATCCCTGAACCTAACAGCGAAAACTGTTGCCCAAACATAAAATAAAGGTAATGCCTAAAGGTTTTTTTCGTAGTTAATTCTTCCATATTTTTTCAAAACTCCTAATAATTTGATTCTAAATACTTAAATTCAATTCCTTTTAGTATCTGATAAGTATGCTGCTATTAATAGTTTCGAATCTTGAACTTTACTCAAACTTCGAACTATTGAAAAAGGAGCTATTTAATTAAAACAATAATTTTCATGGATTTTTCTTTAAAACTTTATAGTTGAATTATAAATTTAATCCTATTTGCAAATTCTGAAATTGTAATTAAGAGCAAGGTTATTAAACGCCATATAAGCTTAAAATTAGCGTTATATCTGATGACATATGGGAATACCTTCTAAGTTTTAATTAATATTAAAATAAACCTTATTAAAAATCGTAAAAAATGTTTAAAAAACTAATTTGGAGACAAATTTAAACCTATAAAATTTTTCCTTTATAAGTAGCCATAATAAGTTATCTTCCATATATTCCATAGATTTAATAATAAAATAATAATAATGTTAAGTAGCTCATGGATGACTATTTAATATTGTTTTCTAAAAGTGTTTCTAAATCTAAAGAGGATATCATTACTATTGAGGATATGCTCAACAAATATCGTTACTCAAGGGAAATGGATTTAGAAAAAGGGTATGAATTTGAAAACTCCATAAGGAACGGAAAGAGAATTCCCTCATTAAAGTTTGCCACAGAAGAGGACGCAGAGGAAATCACAAATATCTTCAAGGAAGTTTATGAAAATACTTATCCTTATAAAAATATGGAGGATATCTCTGAAATTCGGAGCATGATAAGAAGTCCTAATTATTATTGGATAATTTTTAGATTTAAACCCGATAAAGTAATAGGTTGTATTGGCCTTCACCTTGATTTTGAAAATAAAATCGGAAATTTTTTTGGTTTCGCCTTTAGAAAGAATTATCAACATATTGCAGACATATCCACTGCAAGTATCGCCTGTGAGATAGCTCCTATGAATAAATTTAAAGATCAAATATTCATTTGGTTTGCTGAAATTCGCTCAAGTTTTTCTAGTATCCAATATCTAGCAAAGTTAGCAGGACTTAAGCCAACGGCGTTTCTTCCTAATAAGGACATGTTTTTTAACCATTCTGAATCAGAAATTTTATTTATTATTTACAATCGGAAAGCGCTATTTAATTACAGAAGCTCTGAAAAACCTAAAATAATATCTCAGGCGATTTTCTGTTATTTTCACGCTTTTCAAAAATATAGTTTAAAACTGCCTGCGATAAAGAATTACGATAATTTAGAGTCGGAATTGGATAAGCATAAAATAGTAAAGATAAACTCGCTTTTAAAGAGAAAAGTTGAAAAAGACAAGTTTGGTAACGAGCTAATTACTATTTCGATAAAAGGAACTAATTCTTTCTTTGAATTTTTACACTATGATAATATCTGTATCGCAGAAAAAGTGGTTTATAAAGTTTCAACTTTAGAGGAGTTATATGTGTTTATAGAAGAGATAAAGTCAATAACTCAGGAATTGAGACTACGCTATTTTGAAGCGTATTTATCCGCTTATGATCCAGCACATCAAACGATTTTCTTTAACGCCGGATTTAAGCCAACAGGCTATATACCTGCTTTTAAGTACAATAAAGCTAAAAATTTGTTTGAAGACCAGGTATTGTTTGTATATCACGAAGGAGAATTAAATAAAGAAACCAAGTTAATTCCAGAAACGGTAGAGTTTCTTAAAACTATAAAATATTTTAAACAAATAAAAAAAAAGTAAATTTTTTTTATTAAATGGAAAATATGTTATAACATATCTCCGATGAAAAATAGTTCAAAGATTATAGGATAAGGGAAGTAGTTAAGCCAAAACTGCAAAAGAGTGTAGAAAATCTTGGAATGTGTTATTTTATCATTAAAATCAGATTATTATGTTCGAAGATAAACGACCTAAAAATTGGTCTCAGTCGTATTGGAATCAAATTAATAGAAATATCGGGCTTGTAACATTTCTTGAACAAGAACAACTTCGTAAAGCTCGGATTACTATCTTTGGTCAAGGCGGTCTTGGTGGGTCACTAACGGAACAACTTTCTCGTTCTGGATGTGAAAATCTTGTTATATGCGATAACGACAAGTTTGAAGAATCTAATCTAAACAGACAAGTATGCGTAAGAGCAGATATGGGAGAATACAAAGTCGATGTAGTTGAAAAATTATTAAAGAATATTAACTCCGAAATTAATGTATGTAAGTATTACGAAGTTAATGAGCGAAATTTATTAAACATTATAGAGGGATCTTCCGTTGTGGTTTTAGCTTTAGACGATCCTATTGTTTCTATACTGATTTCGCGTAAATGTAGAGAATTAAAAATTTTAATGCTAGAGGCATGGACGGTGCCTTACCTCTGGGCGTGGTGGTTTACTTCTGAAAGCGAGGATTACGAGACTTGCTACGGCTTTAAAACAAATAAAATGACAATTCCCGAAATTTATCAATCAAAATCGGTTTTAATAGATATTAAAAGGCAGGTTCTAGATAAATTGACACAGTTTCCCGAAATAATCTCGCGTTATAATCGTGAAAAGGGTGCAATTGACGGGATATTTTCAGGAAAACTTCCCTTTATATCAATGGCACCTATAGTAAGAATAGCTGCTTCGTATCTTACTTTTGAGGTGATTTTTTCGGGAGTTCTTAAAATAAAAAGGATGATTCTTGCCCCCCAGATAATTGGATACGATTATTTTCAATCAGAATCGTTAAATTTCAAATTCTAAATACTAATAAACATTTAATTTATATTCCCATATTATTACACTTAAATAAAAGATTGAACAATAAATAATATAGAAATAATATATTAAATTAACTAACTGGTTAATAAATCGTAGTGTTATAATATTGATATTACAATCAACCGATCCATCAAGGATATTAACAATTTTTATCCCACAGTTGATTGTAGCGTGTATATTTTTGTTTATCGCAGTAAAATTACTAATACGTAACCGACCGCGTCCCATTCTTACTTTAAGTATGTTTTATTTTTTTACAGCTTCCGGACTGATATTTAATGCTATTTTTATTGTAATAGCAGCAGTTATACCTGACAATGTGTTGTTGTTACAAATACTTTACTTCTTCACATTTTATCCAATGCTGATTTCACCTATTTTTATCCTTACATTTATAGTTAGCATACTTAAGCTTGAATTTGTGTTTACATTAAAAAAACAATTGATTATTACAATTATTTACGGTTTTGTTAATTGTTTATTTTTTTTTATTCCCTATGGAATTACATTTACCGAACAGTGGCGACCGATTTATAGTTGGACTTTTTCTATGTGTATTTATATTGTTTTTACAGTAAGTATTGTTATACCAACACTGATATATTCAAGACGCTTAATAAAAACATTTCAAGATAAAATACTAAAGAAGAAACTCGTAACCTTTATTATTGGTGTTTTCGGGATGTTTTCAATACTTTATGGGGCAGTTCTTTATATCACATGGCAAGACCCTCTTTTTAGGTCGTTGTGGGTTGTAATTACTTTTTTTTTAATGATCTCTTCGGCAATTTTTATTTATTATGGAATCGGGCGTGAGTTATAAAAACAAATAGCCTTTTTTTTCTAATCAAAATAACTTTAAAATCAAATATCAATTCTTTTTTCCCGACCTATTTATTTGAATACATGTAAAATTGAATTTATATAGAAATTCTTTCATAATAGGTTTGTATAGAAATTTTTTAAATTATTAATTTTAGGATGATTATATTAAAGCGATAGATGATATTCCCGATAATGCTTTGAATCTTTTAGCGGCATTAGAAAAACTGGATAATAATTATATATTAAAAATTAAAAAATTCGAAAATATATGTGAAATCACTTTACAAAATGTAAAATTTAATTATAAAGATGTTAATGAAGAAGAAAATAAGAAGTGGATAATAATATCAATTATTGATGCACCTTGTTCTTATTTAATCCGTTTATTCGAAAATAATCTTGATACTCAAAATAAAAAGAATCTTAAACCAATATATGAAATTAAAGTTGAAGGAGATAATAATTTTAGATTAATCGAACAAGACATTAAAGATTTGATTAAAGGAAAAAAAGGAACTTCATTTCGCTCTAATTACCCTTTATGATTTAATTTATATCAATATATTATTTAATTTCTTTCATTTTCTTTAAACTTTTGAGTCTAATCCTACCGATTTTGTCATTATTTAATATCTCTATCAACATTATAAGCATAACCTATTATTTTTATTATACCTTGTATTCAAAAATAAGATGAGTTCTACTAATAACACCACCAAGTTTCACCGCAAAACTCATATTGGCAGTATTACTTTTAGGCATGGGCCCGATACCACATTTAATTTTATGTTTCCAAAGTAATTGAGAAGTGGCTCCATACATTAGCATTCCTAACCCCTTACGCCTATGTTTAGGTTCAACTGCCCATGTATAAATTACACAAGAATCATAGTTTCCTTTTGAATCCTTTCTAAAAGGATTTGGTATATAAGCTCCACACGCAACAATTTTTTCTGTAGGTTTAAATTTTACAAAAAAAATCATGAAGTTAAATCCATATCTAAAAACAAAGTCTACATAATTATCATAAACCCCACTTACATTTGGAGTAATTTGAGCGGAGAGGGGCAAGTTTTCTGCATGAATTCTTAAAAAATCGGATTTATACTTTTTAAAATCAGTAATATCATTAGGGTAAAAATATTCGTAATCACTATAATCATATTTCTTGAGTTTCCATGGATCAAATCGAGGTAAACGAGAACCTAACCAAGTCACCTGTTCAGATTTTACATAAAATTTCTTTTTTAAGAATGTATTTGGATATATTGGAGGATTTACAGGTTTAGTGATAAATAAATTTTCGAAACTACCTTCTTTCATAAATCCCCATCCATATATAATTACTGGTATATTTATTGGACCTCTTATAAACTTATATTCCTTCTCTTTTGCATATTTAATAAGCTCATCAATTAAAAAATTTATTTTTGCACTATTATGGTTCATTATTCCAAAATATCCAAAAAATAAGGTATCTCGCCCATCATCATATATTAATACTTGTCCAGCGGGATTTCCACTTTCTAATAACAAAATGGATTTTGCTTTAAAGTACTCCAGATCATGTAAAATGTATTTTGAAAGATTGGGTAGAATTGGAATACTAGTTCCAAATTGCAAATATGTTAAAATTTCAGAACTATCTGTCAGTATTCTTGTAGTAATTTTTTTTATTATTATATTATTTACTATTTTTTTCCCACCTTATGCTAAGTTGTAGATATATATTTTAGAAAGACAATTAGTAATACACTCTATTATCTCATTATGATTAATTTTTTTAACTCAATGCTTAGAAACCGTATTTTATTTGCTAAATAACAGTTACCCATACATACCATATAAATGTAATATTAAATATTAAAAAAAAAGATTTCATAAATCGCGCGAATAAGGAGAGATTTAAACAAATATACAAAATTAAGGTGGAAGGAGACTACGAACTGAAATCAATTGAAAAAGATGTGAAAAAATTAATTCAAGGCAAAAATTTTACCCATTCTTCTAAATATTATCCCTTTTAACAAAATAGATATAGATAAGTTAATCTGATAAGAATTGAAATATAAAAAAAAGGAAAAAAAAAATTAGTTCTAATAATTGAAATATGCTATATTATATCCCGTAGGGATTAGGTTCGTTTTTTTATCTCTTATCTCTTTTCTTGTCATTTTATTTCACTCGTTTTTATTTCTTGGTTGATTTTTTTTTTGGTTAAATTCTGAATATTGAATTAAAAAAATATTTTAATTTAGGTTAAAAATCTAAACATTCAGGAATGTATCCTGCGTTCTTAATTATTATTCTTTCCTCATACTTTTTCATTTTATTTTACCTCGTTTTTACTTTTTTATTGGTTTTTTTTGGCTTAAAAATTATAAAAAAATATATTTTTAATTATATATTTAACATGGAAATGCGAGCTCCAAGAAGCTTTGTGTCTACTTGCCCCTTATACCTGTTTATAACGACATTCTCTTCCGAAATCCTCGCGTTATATTTAATTTCATCGAACACTCTCAAAAGCTTGTTCTTTAGTAAACTTGATTTATCCTTCGCTTCTTCATTTATTAGAACCAGCACTTGAGGCTCCCGCACCTCAAGTGCTAAGTTCAGGGCTAAAGCTTGGAGGTCATATTCCTTGGACATGGTTTTTTTTACTATTGCTTGTGCCATTTTTTTTCACTTTTTTTCTTTTTTTTCTTTATGTTCTTTTTTTTGTTGTTAAATTTTATTAGATTCGCAGTTCTTATATAGTTTGACTTTAGGAAGTTCGAACGAACTTCGAAGTTCGATGCGAATAAAAAACCTTATATATGTACAAAACCATTATATAATCATGAGTGTACCAAAATTTCCACCTGAAGGTATAATTACACCCATGAAAATCAACAAAGATTTTGAGCATATTATCCTCTGGATGCTCTATAATAATAACCATTGTTCATGGTCTGATTTTAAAGCAGATCCTGTAAATATAAGTCAAGCAACTTTGTCGAAATATCTTGCCATCTTAATTAATAATGGTTTTATTGAGAAGCAAATGAAGGGTAAGTATAATATTACTCCTGAAGGTCGAAAGCAGTATGCCGATCTTCAAGCTAAAGATGCGCTAGAAAAAACATTGAATTATCCACCTGAGACTATAACAAATCAGAGAAAATACGATGATTGGATTCTTTGGATGTTATATAATAACCACCATTGTAAATGGTCAGATTTCCTTGAGGAACCTCTCAAAATTAATCAATCTTCATTGTCAAAGAATTTGAATTTATTACTAGAATCTGGATTTATTAATAAAGATAACCGTGAGTATAAGATTACTAATTCAGGGGAATTAGAATACTTCAATATGTTAAAAAAATATGATTTAGATCGCCAATCAATATTAGACGAAGAGAGCAAGAGAGTTGAGGTTATAACAGATAAAGTAGCAGGATTTTTTAAGGATTACGATATCGAGGGCGACGGGATAAAATACAGATTTTTGAACATGGTACTTAGGTTGGATTATACTAAAGTTGAAAGTACTCTGTCCGACGAGGTGGATTTTGATAAAATTTTACTTTATCTTGCTATTAATCACCCGGATCAATACCCTAACTACATCACGGCTAAAGATTTTGCTGTAGAATACGATATAAAGCTAACAACTCTGAACTTCTTCATTGAGAAGATCGTTGAAGATAACATCTATCCGATACGCTTCTTTAAATTAAATATAGGCAACAAATACACCTACTACATTCAGGCAGAAGAGCGGTTAGAAAAAATGCTCAATGTAATTATAGAGGACTACATTAGGAGATTTACGTATTTGAGTAAATTCCAGAAAGCGAGTGGAGTTCAATATCACATACCCGATATCAACGAGTTGCTTGAAGATATAACTAGCGAAATGTGTAGTAATTTATTCCACGACGATTTGAAACCGGCTTTAAAAAAATTCCTTCCTGAGTATATCGAGCATTTGGCGTATAAATTTGAGAGCGAGAAGAATTTGATCGACCACACAGATAAAATAAAAGGGATCGCCTTTCAAAATGTTTTCGAGGTAATTCAAAGTTTTGATACCTCTGATACGGCGAGCACGATGAACAAACCAGCCGATAGCGAAGCGTATTATTTCTTACACAACAGAATTTTTGATACCTTGGACATATTCTATTTGACTAAAATTAACTTTATTAGAACATCTCAGTTCAAAAAGACATACTTTCCTAAGAATTCGGAATTTTTGACGAAAATTGAACGTAAATTCGCAAGAGGGAAACTATCCAAAGTAAACGACTTACTTACAGAGAATCTAAAGAATTTAAGTGATATCGAGTTATTGCTTCTGAAAGATTTATTTTACACATACAATGGAGAATTAGAGGATTCGCTCGAGTTAACTGAAGAAATCATCATAAAACACCCTAACGAATATATTGGTTATTTGTTTCAATCAATAACCTATTTCTTTATGGGTAATCACAATTCAGCGTTAGAAACCATCGAATTAGGGTTAAGCAGGACTTATGATGTGTCGCTTATTACTCAAAAAGCACAAATACTAGTAAATCAAGATCACGATAAAGCTTTAAGCGTTGTTGAAGACGCATTAGCTGAATATCCTGATAATTTTTTGCTCCAACGAACTAAATTCCTGTGTAACCTAACAGATAAAAAGTGCTGTGTAATATCAATTGACGAACCTTTGGAACTTATTAATTCATTAATTGAAGCAAATCCTAAGGACTTGGAACTCTCAGTAATGAAAGCTCTATTATACACGGTTACAAATAATTACAAAGAGGGAAAAGATTGGATTAAACATGTTGTTGAATTCAATTTACTCAAGCATAATCCCCGTGTTGATACGGCAGCGTATTTGATACTTTCCTTCTCGTATTTATCTCGAGGAAAATTCGATAAAGCCTTAGACATCGTCAACAAAATAAAATTTCATTACCCAAACCACCCACTTTCTCATATTATTACTGGAATAGTTCACGGATTTAACATTGTATACAATTTTGACGCGAGTAAATTAAACAAAGAGCTCTATATTGAGGAATTTGAGAAGGCAATATCAATGGAGCCGAGTGAAAAACAGTTGTCCAGGTATTATCAACTGTATAGTTATATTTTAAATGAGACAAACGGGACTGCAGAGGCTTTAGTTGAAATTGAAAAAGCAATTGAATTAAGCCCTGATCACTTCGATATCTATAACACAAAAATTCACTTATATCTCACGAATGATAAAATGAGAAGCGATTTAATGGCCCTAATCGATGAGATGATGAAAAAATTTCCACAGGAGCGTAAGTCGCTTTATCAATTGAAAAGCTTTACATATTATACGATGGGTAAATATTTAGAAGTGATCAAGACTATTGACGAAGCCTTAGACCTTTATCCGGATTCACCAGGGTTATTAAACAATAGATCCATTTCATTGAGCACTATCGGAAGATACGATGAAGCGATTGAAACAATTAAAAAAGCCATCGAAATCGATCCTCTCGATGCAAACATGTATGACACATACGGAGAAGTATTGATGAACTCAAAAAATTATAAAGGTGCTATCGAGAAATTTACACAAGCTTTGGAAGCCAACCCAAGAGGTTGGTTCGCATTTCACACTTTTCTAAAATTAGCCCAGTCCTATAAACACTTAGAAATGCGCGTAGAAGCAGCCACCTGCTACGAGAAAGCAAAAATGCTTACAGAAAAAGTTATACCTGGAAAGAGAAAGCTATACATAGATCAATTACAAGAGAATTTCGACGATTTCTACGCTTCTCAGGATTAAGGAAATTTAATTTATTTTTTATTTATTTATTAGTTCTTTCTATTTTTGATGTTCTTTCACAAGTTTAAGTAAATCTGCTTTTCTGTATTTAGAAAGCACTTTGATATCGTTTTTTTTACAGTATTCTTTCAGTTGCTTTACTGTCCAAGTTTTATAATTTAATTCTGGTTCAATTGATTCTGGTTCAATAGATTCTTGGGAGGGCTTCTTTTTAATGAGATTTATAATTTGTGCTTTTTTGTAAGATATAGGCACTTTTATATTGTTTTCTTGACAATAAACTTTTAGTTGTTTAACAGTCCAAGTATTGTAGTCTATTTGTTCATCCTTTTCAACCACAGGTTCTACAATCTTAGGTGATTCGAGTTTCTGGAGAACTTCTATTCCTTCAATAGTCTTAGAGGTATCATCGATATAAATTCTAAGAGTGCGATCAGTTAGTTCAATTATTCCTTCTGGTAGCGAGTTCACTGGTTCCCATTTGACTTCTTCTACTTCTTTGCCAAATATTTTTGCTTTTTTAATCGTTGCACCAAAAATCTGAAAATTACCTAAGATTAGGTTTTGTCTTTTTAGACCGGCTGGAACATTATTTTTTACTATTTTCTCTATTATTTCCTTTTCGTCAGTGTTAAAGGATTTAATTGTCTTTTTAGGTTCCTCTTTTGCTCTTTCCGTCATAGTTTGAGTAATTGCTGGAGAGCCTTTTTTTCCTTTTAAAGAAGGAGTAGTTCCCTTCCAACTGTGAACTTTCTTTCCATCTAATTCTGACGCCGTTCTTGTAGATGTAGAATGAATTTGCTTGAACTCTGGTGAATTACGATCAATAAGTTCTGGTAATTCAGCTGTCGAAAAATCAAATGCTCTTAAGAATTCGTTAGGTTCGTCTCCTTGGTCTACTGAGATAATTTTGCACCTATGAAAACGCGCTTCAACAACCAAATCGTTTTGTAATTCAGCGGCAACCTGGGCTGCTATAAATTTTTTCCTGACATGTGAATTGAGACCTTTCCAGATGTAGATCCTCCTTAGCCCTTCCTTGATAATTATTAACACTTGGTTAGGATCTAATACATTTTGACCGTTATTCAACCGAAAGGTATCTTCAGAAATATCTAACCTTACTTTTTCTCCGGTACTTTCTAGACCGAAGATCATAAATTTCTTATAAGTTTCAGACATCTTATATTACGGTTCTTTTTCTTTTAAATAAAAACAAAATAACTATAATGAATTTTAAAATTAACCTCTTTTTGAAGGACGATAAATAACTTTTAACTTTTTTTTGCTAGATTAATCATCTAGTATTCACATATAAAATTATTGAAATAGAGAGTCTTATAGGTAAAATTACTTAAGCAAAAATCTCACATATATAAAAAATACAAAATGTTTTTTAATATAATTTAATAGTCATCATCTATTTTACTTGATAAGTTTAGGGAATATTAAGTGCATTCTTGTCTTATTCTTCTTAAAAATAATTTAGGACTTTTAAATTATGACCGAAAACAACAATAAAAAATTATTCAAATATCGAATGTTAACGCCCTTATGGATTGCTATTTTCATTGATGTACTAGGGTTCACGCTTTTCTTTCCCATGGTAGGTTTTTTCAGTGAACTCTTTAATACCTCTATGACGATGATCGGTTTAATCTTCTCTGTTAATGCAATGTTTGGTTTTATTTTTGGACCAATCTTAGCAAAACTCAGCGATAAATATGGGAGAAGGCCATTACTTTTGATTTCTCAATTCGGCACATGTTTAGCGTTTATATTAACCGCTTTTTCAAACACATTATGGATGTTATTTTTAGCGCGCATGATTGATGGAATATTTGGAGGAAATTTTCCAATTGCTAAAGCTATCATAAGCGATAAAGTTCCACCAAAAGATAGAGGTATTCAAATGGCTAATGTTGGGATTGCCCATGTATTAGCATCTCTAATAGGACCAGCAATCGGCGGTATTCTTTTTACATGGTTTGGTCTTTTAGGACCTGGATTATTTGCAGCTGGTCTAACAGTAATTACAATTATTGTTACGCTAGCTATGTTGGAAGAGACATGGCCGAAGGAAAAAAGAATTCAACCTCATGAAATC
>DAOUUT010000269.1 GCA_030668025.1 Promethearchaeota archaeon | reverse complement strand
TTTTCTGTAATCAGCAAAGATTCTTTTTTGGGCGATTTGTATTGCCATACGCATACCGGACGAGCCACCTACCCTCATACCCATTGGGTTTTGCCCCGAATGACCAAATTGAGAAAAACCTTGAGTTCCAATCCATTGATCTCCAAAGTTATGCTCATCATCCTGTTTTTTAAGTAATTCTTCGAAGTGTTTTTGTAATTCTTCGATATCAAAATGTTGGTTAAGAAATTCCTGAAATCCGTCAGGTAATTCTGGCGGATTAATATCTTTTTGAAGCCAATCCCATATTTCTTGTTTGATTTCTTCTGGGAACTTTAAAGACGCGTTTTTGAAAAAGTTAGCAAACGAAATATCGTAAATGTCAAAGTGATGCTCGTTCTTACATAATATAGATCTCGAAATATAGTAGAACTCGACCATGTTATGGATGAGTCCCTTTTCAAGGGCTTCCATAAGGGTCATATACTCCGTAATACTTACCGGTAACCTTTCTTTAAGGTAATAAAAATACTCAACAAACATTTATTTAATCCTATAACCAAATAATTTAAAATTGATCATGTAGGGAACTTAATTTTTTCTAACGCAATCTCAAGGTCTTTTTCTTTTTTAAGAAGCACTCCAAGGAATGGTATTCCATGCTTCAACTCGTCTAAACTTATTCCACTTTTCAATAAGACGCCGATCCAATCCAAAAGTTCAGATGTAGAGGGCATTTTCCTTAATTTTGCGATCGTTCTTAGCGCGTAGAAATTTTTAAGGCACTGGTCTAAAAGGTTTTGTTTCAGATTTGGATAGTGAAGATTACAGATGTCTGCCATAAATTCTTTTGAAGGAAATTCTATCCAATGAAACACACATCTGCGCAAGAACGCGTCTGGAAGTTCCTTTTCGTTATTTGAAGTAATAATAACAATAGGTCGAGTTTTAGCTTTAATAAATTCTTTGGTTTCTTTAACATAAAACTCCATTACATCTAATTCTTGTAAAAGATCGTTTGGGAACTCGATATCTGCCTTATCAACCTCGTCAATAAGAAGGACGACTTGCTCCTCAGAGTCAAAAGCCTCCCCTAGAGGTCCAAGTGTAATGTAATCTTTAATATTATTTACATTACGATCGTCGCTTCCAAATCGACTGTCGTTTAATCTCTGGACAGTATCGTACATGTAGCACCCATCGATTGCTTCCGTTGTGCTTTTTACATTCCATATAATTAATCGTTTTCCTAAAGATTCGGCAATAGCGTGAGATAACAAAGTTTTTCCTGTACCGGGCTCTCCCTTTACTATTAAAGGACGAGCTAAGGCAATTGAAACGTTAACGATGTTTTTTAGTTGAGGATCAGCAATATATTTGATCCTTTCAGTATTAACATCTCCTTGAAATTGATTAAATCCAGTATTACTCATACTTAAATGGAATTAAACTAAAATTAAATAATTTTGGATATTTCCAAATTTATAAATAAATTATTTTCCGATTGACGAATTGTATACATACCCTATTTTTTAATTCAATTAATTATAAAAGCTTGTTTTCTCTTCTAAACTGTAAGTTATGAGCCAAAAAAAGTTAAAAATTGTCGTATTCTCAGATTATATTTGTCCTTTTTGTTACATTGGATTCTATCGCATAAAGCAGCTTAAAGAACATTATGATCTTGAGGTTGAGTGGAGACCATTTGAAATTCATCCTGAAACACCAAATGAAGGTACTGAATTGAAGAATTTACCTTTTCCTAAAGAATATTTAGATGTGATGAAAGCAAATATAAAAAAACTTGCTGATGATGTCGGAATTTCATTAAGACTCTCTGATAAGCTTCCAAACTCGCGATTAGCATTGTATATATCGGAATTCGCTAGAGAGAACGGTAAATTTGACGATTTTCACAAGTTAGTTTTCGATTCTTATTGGAAGGATGGAAAGGATATCGGTGATCAGGCTTTGTTATTGGGTTTAGCAGAAAAAATTGATTTAAACAGGAACGAGATACTTGGTTACATCATTAGTGAAGAACCCAAATCCGTATTAATGAAATCTCTTAAAGATTTAAGACAGTATGGAATAAATGGCGTACCAACATTCGTCATTGGAGACAAAATCGTTGTAGGCGCTCAACCCTACGATGTTTTTAAGAATATCATAGAAAACACCTTGCAAAATGAAGCAGTTATATAATATAATAAAATATTTTTAAACACTCAGCATATAATTTAACTTATACTATTATAAAAAGAACGTTTTAAGATTGGATAAAAAAAATCGTAGCAAGATAAGTTTATTATGGATTTATTCACTCATTTAGTTGTCGGAGCCCTTATGTACTTACTTTTTATGAGGGATGTCACTCTTGATTATTTAGTTATAGCCATATTTTTCTCGGTATTACCTGATTTAGACATATTCTTAATGCCTTTAAAAAGAATTTTTAAATCAAATTATTTTGAACATCGAGGAGGATCTCATTCATATATTATTGGTATAATAATAGCAAGCATAATCGGCGGACTTTTCTCTATTTTAAGACAAAGACCATTTTTTATAGTTTGGATTATAGGGGCTTTATTTTATGGGTTACACGTGTCAATGGACCTTCTTACTACTACTAGAATTCCGTATTTGTTTCCAATCTCTAAAAAAGAGCGAAGCTTTAATGCCGAAAAAGCAGGTAGTTTTTTCACGATGGTGAATTCATTAACTTTTCTTATAACTTCCTTGTTGATCTCCATTTTTTCTGCAGATATAATTGTCCTCAAGTCTTTCATTGATTTTTACACTTTCTTTTTTCTTATTTATTACTTCTATAGAATAAGTTCCAAATTATGGTTTTCTTCAAAGCTTAATAAAAATCAGAAGTATTTCCCAGGCGTCTTACCCTTCTTTTTCATTATTTTCAAAAAAGAGCTTGTAGGGAATGAATTATCTTTAAGTATAGTAAGAAAATCGCATTTTTCGAAAAATAAAGAGATTTTTAGCACTAAAACAATTTTGAAAGATGAGGAAATGGTTTTCTTCGAACAGAGTATAGCACTCTGTAATGAAAATTATTATTTCGCAAAATGGACAGCAGTTCCTATATTTCTTAGGAAGGAAGGCATTTTTTCAATTAGATTTTTCTTCATTGAAACTATGATGCGAAAAAGAACTATGTTTATTCAATATGACTTTGATATCCTTACTAAACAAATGATTAGTTTTAAGCGAAGTTCAGGACACAAAAGATTAGTCATTTAGTCAAAAAGAGAGAAAGTTTCACTTGATCTTTCTTCTTTTTTAAGACGAAATTTTTTTATGAACAAATAATTTCTTTTTTCAAAGATCTAAAACAATTTCGGAGTGACTCTAAATTCCTGTTGAACCAAAATTAGCTGCGACCGTAATTTTGTTACGGGAACGAATACCAGACTTAGAATCTGATGATGATTGTGAATTTGAAGTATTCATGGCTAAAAGACATGAAAATGCAAGATTTATGAGTGAACACCACGTGTTCCCAGGGGGGAGTATCGATGAACAAGACTCTACCAAAGAATCAAGAGCAAGATTAATAGAAATTAATAAAAATATCATCAACAATTTAAAAGAAATATGTGACGATCCTTCTAATCTTTGGATTATTGCAACCCGTGAGCTATTTGAAGAGACTGGGATTCTAATCGCTACTAATAAATCAGGAAATTCAATAGGAAAAATTGAAAAGAAACCCAAGAAACTAAAAAAGTATCAAAAAAAGCTCCAAAAAAAACGAACTACTATGACAGATGTTTTGAATAAAGAAAACCTTTATTATTCTTCGAGTAATTTTAAATATTTTGGAAGATTTATCACTCCTGAGTTATCCCCTATTCGGTTTGATACTCAATTCTTTCTCTGTAAATTTCCTCTTAATCAAAATATTAATTTATTTTACGATGAATTAACAGAGAGTTTATGGGGTTCTCCAAGAGAGCTAATAAGAAATTTCAAAAAAAAGGAAATCAAATTAATATTCCCCCAATATTCCACACTAAAACGGCTTAAAAAGTATAAAACCATCCAAGAGATATTTGAGAATTCGAAAAATGTGTCTAGTCATAATAGATTGAAGGATTTTTAACTATGAAATGAGTAAAACTTGAAAAAAATAATGATCATTAGAATTACTTGACTATCCGATCCCTTTGAAATGGAATGTGCTTTTAAAATATTTTTATTTATAGGAACTGTTTAACGCTACTCTGTATAATATATAATTACAAAAAATAGCCAAGTATTACCATTATTAATATTATTTTATTAATTAAAAATTATAACACTAAAGTAGATGCTAATTTTATGGTAGTTCAAACGGTATATCATTGTAATAATGAAATATTAGAATGGAAATGGTCTTCAGATAACGAATTAATGCCACAGCCTTTTTGGACTTCAGCCTTTTTAATTGACGGTTTATTAATTGACGCAAGTGCTCCAGGAGGGGTTGATGATTTACGCAAATTTATAAAAACTCTTGATTCCGAGAATATGATTGAGAAGTGTGTAATTACACATAACCACGAGGATCATTGTGGCGGGGGTCGTATGCTCCAAGAAGAATTTAACATCCCCGTTTTCGCTAGTAAGCTGGCTATTCCACTATTAATGAAAGAAAAAATCTATCCCGATTATCGTCAGATGACTTGGGGCGTAGACTACCAACCGTTTCAAGCTGAACCATTAAAAGATTCAATTAGTTCTAAGTCAGGTAA
>DAOUUT010000024.1 GCA_030668025.1 Promethearchaeota archaeon | reverse complement strand
TTAATTGTATGGCAGTTTAGTACGAAAGACTTTTCGCACCATTACTCGGAGTATACCCAGAATACGTAAAATAATTCAATTTAAAACTAATAAAATAATTTTTTAAAAATTTTAATTTAAATTTTTTTTTATACATTTGTAAACAAAAAAAACCTTAGGAAAGAATAGAAATGAAAAACCTAGATGAGAAAGATAAACGTATTTTAGAAATGCTTATCGAAGATTCGCGGCGCCCTTATCGAGAAATTGCTGAAGATGTTAATTTATCCGAATCAACGGTAAGAAAGCGCGTTATTAAACTACAAAAAGATAAAGTTATCGAAAAATTCACGATTCGAATATGTAGAGAGGATGAGAGATGTATTATAGCTTTTCTTACAGTAATGCCCAATAACGAATCAGAAATTAAAGAATTGGTAAGAGAAACGCAGATTATCCCACAGTGTGAGGAAGTTTATTTTCTCGCAGGCCAATGTGGCGTTTTGATAAAGGTTAACGTTCCAGAAATTAGCGAATTAGATGCGCTTGTTGAAAATTTTCGAGGGCGTAACGATGTAAAGAGCGTAGAAAGAATTTGTGTGGTTTTGAAACCGATAAAGACAAAATCTCAAGATGATCAGTTGCCTATATAAAGAGATTTTTTACATCAAACTACTTTTTTGACTAAGCGTTTGAAATTTTAAATAAACATACTATTTTAATGATTACTACTTCTGAACTAATTTAATTTTTATAATAAATTTTTCCGCTTTTTTCAAATTTTTGCACAGTTCCTTGATTTTCCAGATAAAGAAGATGCCCTAATACTTCACTTAAAGCCATAAATGAATTCATTTCATCTAAATCAGTTCCAAAATGAATCTGAGAAATCTTGAATGGCGTCATAGGCTTGTTTTTAATTAAACTCGAAATTTCAGATAACCTTTTCTCGTGATGTTTCTTTATCTCTAAAATACGCTCGTGTGAATTATATATAACATCTTGATGAGCAGGAAAAATTATTTTTGAATTTAATTTCTCAATTCGATCCAGCGAGTTTAGATAATGTTCTAAAATGTTATCAAAATCGTACTTCTCGTATTCATCCTTAAGAGTATTAGGAATCAAGAAATTCCCGATATGTGGAGTAATTCTCGAAAGGATGTGATCTCCAGAAAAAAGATATTTCTTTTTAGCATTAAAGATACAGGTGTGACCAAAACTATGACCCGGAGTCCAAATTATTTCTAAATCATCCAAAAATCTATCGTTATCGCGCACAATTACATCTGGTTTTTGGTAGCGCAGAAGTCTCGGCCAAAAAGTGAAAAATTGAACCACTCTCTTCCCTTTTTCTTCGCTAATTCCATATTTTATCATCAGATTTGCAACTTTTTTAGCTTCGGATTTTATCTCTTCCATAGTTGAATCGTTTGTTTCCCATCGCAGAATTTTATGGGTTATATCGTTCATTACGACTTTCAAGTTTGGGTTTTTGCGTTTAAGGGTTTTTACTAATCCTATGTGATCCAAATGAATATGTGTTATAAAACAATAATCAATATCTCCAATTGTTATATTTAAATCGTTAAGCGCTGAAAAAAGAAGTTTACTCCAATTTCCCATATTTAAACCAGCATCTATTAGAATATATTGATCGTTTGATTTAAAAAGGTAAAGACAAACGAACTTTACGGCAAATGGAACGTCTATTTTAATTCGATAGACATCATCAATTTTATTGACTTCAGATTTAAATTTGTACAAAATTAGTACCAAGTAATCGATAATTAATCCTTGTTTGAAAAAATTAAGAAAGCAATTTTTAATTTGCCTTTTAAAATTATTAAAAGAAAAAAAAAAAGAAAGTTATATTTTTAAAGTAAATTTAAGTTTTTAGCCCATAATACATTAGCCAAAAACTAAATAAATATCCGATTCTAACAAAAATTACCATCAATCCTGGAGCAGTCAACCCTTCCAATAATCCGAATATACAGAAGCATATAGATCCCATTGATAAGAGAAAGAACTTTTTCTTTAATACACCACCAGACTTAATGCTTTTTATTAAGAACCCAAAGCCAAGTACTACTAAAACGGCTAATAATAAAATTGCCATTATAATACCTGCTGGAGTAAACATGTTTACATTATAATCAATTAATGTCTCTCCTGGAGATTCTGGATCAACGAAATTAAAAGTGCCCATTGGATCTAAGATGAAAAACACTTCAAATATAACACTTAAAATGAAGACTATGAACATAAGATACCACTTTTTCTTAGGTACTAGGAGTTCAGCGCCGATATAAAGGGCGATTATCATTGCAGGTGCGAACCAAAAGTAACTTAATATTCCAACCAAGCCAGTAGTATTATCTAAATTGTTTTCCGTTGCAAGAACAACTAAAAAATCTGTAAAGACACCCAAATACATAAGTCCTGCTAAAATATTTACTAAACCTAAAAATGTTAAAATCCTAGCTCCAGATTTTCGCGATTTATATAAGAAAAATATACCAAAAATAATGCCAAAAATAACCACTCCAGACGCAGTTATTCCATCAATCCATCCTTCTAAAATAAGCATTTCACATTCACTTTATTAATATTTAATTTTTTTAAATTTTAATTTTATAAAAATTAAAAGCTCAACCACCTTTATAAATAAAATTGAATATGATATATTGCACTATTAAAACATAATACTAAATTGTCAAAAATAAACTTGAGATTAATATAAATACTCTTTTTCAATAACGATTTATTTTTGTTTTTCTTTTTTTTCAAAAAAAAGCTCTTTTTTCATAGAAAATTCTAACTCTCTCAATTTTATTTTAATTTCGGAGGGATTATAATCCTTTTTTAATAAGTCTAAAATTGTGTCTTTTAAATTTTCTAAGTTGTCGATCGCACATTGGTAAAAAATATTGTCCTTTTCTAAATTCAATTCCAAAATATCGTATAAACCCATAAGAGCGTCTCGTATTTTCTTGTAATGCTCCCAAGCTTTATCTAAATCAGATTGATTATCATTATTAGACATTGTTAAAATAAAATAAGATTAATAAAAAAAGTTTTTTCTTATAAAATTGATTTTATTGTTTTAGATAAATCTCTAGCATCTGGCGCACTAGATTCAAGAAGTTTAAATACTTCCTTGGCGTTCACTTTTAAAGCTCCATGTAATAACTTTTCGAGACCAATTCGAGTGTCTAACCTCTCTATTTTCTGTAAATGAAAGATAACGCGACCGAGTTCGTCTTTTAAAATTCCTGTTTCGCAGTTTAAGCATACTCTCAACAGGATAGGAGTTAATTCTTCAATACTATCTTGACTTATTCTACTAGCTGCTAAATAAATACTTTTTAGTTGTTCGTCAGAAAGGTCTAAAACTTTTTCTTGAAGGTTTATTATTTCCATATTTTTTTCACTCCGAGTTTGTTTTATTTTTATTTTTTTATTATTAATTACTTTAAGAATATATTAGTATATAAATATAATGGGAAATTTTCCTTAGCCCATTTTACGAGATCGGGCGAATTTTTGAAAATCTGACTTTTTCTGAACATATAACGATTGAAAAAGGAATCCTTACTTTTTGGGGGAAAAAAATCCCTCTTATTAACTTTGAGGATTTTAAAACGATTGAAAATTGACATTTTCGAGATTTTTTCCGATTTTTTCCGCACTATTGTTAAAAAATTGTAAGGAAAAGGTTATAAAAATCCCAAAAAATGTAGGTTAAAAATGATCAAAAACTCACAACTTAAAGGTTTTTTATACCTTATTTCCTTAATTCTTTTTATTAATTTTTCTTTTTTGATCAAATTAATTTATAAGCTTAGTTTATGTCAAAGAAAGTGATTTAATCCTTTAATTTTTCATGAACATTCCTTTTTCTTTTTAAGAATTAAAAAATACAAAAATTAAAGATGCAGTATTTTAACTTACACTATTTCTGTAAATGTTTTTGTACCAATTTTATATTTTTCAGTAGGAATACTATCTCTGACTTTTACTAGTTTAATGGCATTATTTGGGCAATTAGTCGCGCAAACTCCACATCCTAAGCAATATTCTTCATTTATAAACATGTGTTCATCAGAAGAATCTGGTTCGTTAGGAAGTTTATGATAAATAACACCCATTGGACATTTATTTAGACAAATTTCGCATTTTGTGCAGAGATCGTCGTTTATTTTAGGCACATAATTGGATGCTATGGTCGCATAGTATTTATGTTCTTTTGCTGCTACTAACGCCCCGCAATGGCAACTACAACAATTACATATGAATATAGAAGATTCAATACTGCTATCTGGTACACAACTATGGATTAATCCCGCTTTTTCAGTTTTTCTTAAGTATTCTATAGCTTCTTCTTTAGTAAGATTCGGGGACCCTCCTTCTATTGCAGATCTCGCCCCTTCTCCAGCCAAAAAGCACCCCATTTCTGCCAGAGCTACCTCACATGGTTCTCCTGCGTATTCAGCTATTAAACGACATTGACATGGAATATATGTAAACATATCATAATTATCGATTAATTGAGATACTAATTCATAAGGAAGGATTTGAGAGCCAACATCAAGAGATTCATCAATTTCAATCAATTTCTCCTTAGCATCAAAAGGTAATCGTGGTCGAAAAAGTTTTAATTTACTCTCTGCTAAAAATGGAGGTAAAAAACTTTTAAAAAACCATCGATAAAGTTCTGCTACTTTTTTCAAATTTTCTTCAGTATCATTGCGATAAATGAAATATCTTTCAAATATACCGGGAAGAAGTGGAACTAAACTATATTTTGTTACCCTTTTAGCGATAGTACCTTTTGAGCGTAATCGCTCCAAAATGGATTTAATTTCTTTTTTTGGAATTCCTGATTTTTTTTCTAATTCCCTTAATGTATTATATTTATCGGCATTTTCAAAATAGGAAAGTATCTTAATTTCTTCTTTGCTCCATAAGATTTTCATCAATTCAAAGACTTTTTTATGCTTAGGTGCATATAATGGGCCCAGAATCAACTTTTGTCTAACAATTTCATAATTATCAATTTCCGACATGAGTTATTTTAAGGATTTCTTGATTAAATATTTAATTTTTATATTGCTGCAATAGACGATTAGTTCAATAAATAAAAAGGCAGAAAAACAAATTAAGAGCGAATAGTAATCAGCTGTTGTTTTTGATAGATAAATCCTATATAGTTGATACAGAAGCAAATACTACGTAATACTAGTATAGTTGTAAATATAGGTTTTATATCGAGACTTTTACTTTTTTTACTTTTTTGATCAATACCTTAATGGGTATATAGTTTTTTATTAGGATAATATGGTTAGAAATCAAACTAAATATTTTCATTAAAATTTTATAGTACCTTTTCTATTATTCTAACAATATATTTATTTAGTATTTTACAAATTTAAACAGATGAATTATAAAATGGAAAAGGAATTTGATAAAGATTTAGATAAAATAAACAAAAAGGAACGCTTTCAAGGCAAAATGGTCATATATGTCTCTGGAGTTGGTAAAATTCTATTATTCGTACTTCCTATTCTACTATTAATAGTAACCATTCTAGCTTTTATTTCAGTATTGGACTTGACTTTAAAAATTGTTTTCTTCGTAATCTTAGGAATTTATGCCTTCAATTCAATAATGTTATTTCTAGGAGCAAATTCTACAAATTCTTCTCTTAAATTAAGATTAAAATTTGAAAGAAAAAGAGGGAGACCAATAGACTCATTAGATGGTTTTGACTTATTATTTAGCAGCGTAAAGAGAGTTGTTAACTTGCTAAAGATCATTGCCTCAATATGTTTTTTAGCACTTATTTTGTTCTTGATAATGTTATTACTTGGAGATCTGAACTTAGGATTCGCCGCAGCAGGACTTGCACTAATTGGGTTAGGATTAGCAATTATTATTCGTAGTTTAAACCTTAATATCCATGATGTAAATGGACTCCAAGACTTCTATAAGCCCACTACGCATCAAATTTTCTTAGACAACTTTTTTGGGCAAGTATTTTCTGATCATTTAGATCCTGTTACATTCCTCAAATGGGACGAATATTTAGCAGGAATTAACAAAATTTTGACGCCCTCCTTTATTCAAAAAATCAAAGAACAAGAAGAAGAAGAATTACCAGTAACTTTTGCAATAGAATCAATTTTGTTTTTGTATTATTTAAGATATCAAAATGTATTATCTAAAGAGCAATTTACCCGTGAACTAGCAGAAATTATTAATGTTGACTCGCAAGATTTTGACGTTGAAAAGGGACTACTTATTGAGAATTCGTGGTATTTTTCTACTGACGATGTCTATAAAATATTTGCTTATATCAAAAAATACAATCCTGGCTTCTTCAACATCATTGATAGACTTCAATTAGAACTAGCCGATAATATTGAACGCGTTTCAAAGGATCCGATATATATGGATTCCTCAGCACAAGAAGTGGTATTTTTGAATGCGGAACTAAATATTATGATCTTTCTCTATAACAATGCCCCAGAAGATAAAAAATACACTATAAAAGTAGTTGCTCCAGGTTTTGAACCTAGTGAATTAAATTTAGCTATTAAGGTTGAAGGAAGAGGGAGCTTTTTAATCCCAGAGAAACCCCTTCCTTTAATCTCTTCTGGAGGAAATGATATCGCAGGAGTATTATCAACCATGATAGAAAACGGAGACTCGACTTGGCTAACTTTAGAGCCAAGAACAACGGGAGAACAAACGATTCAAATATTCTTAATGTCTTCTGATGGCACGATTATTGAAGGAAAAACGAGGACAATAAAAGTTACTAAAGATATGAAAACCTATTTGAAAAAATTGACTTCTATCGGCTCTTTACTTGGTGGTTTAGCGGTTCCGCTAGCAAAAATACTTCCATCTATGATGGGTTAACGGGCTTTTATATTTGGATTTAATATAACAATAGAAATTTTTTTTTATTTTTTTTATTTTTCACAATACATCCATTTTAATAATAGTCATTTTTAAATCTGATCATTATGTTGATATTTTTGACGATTATTTAGAAAATCGTCATTAAAAATATAATAATTATCAATTTGACAATAAATTTAGTCATGGTAAATGTTTACCTTTGATCTAAAAAAATTAAATTTTAATAATTTCATTAATTTATTTATCATAAGTATTTAATTTTTTATAAAGTAAAAAAGGTGGATATCAAATTACAATAATTACTACTAAAAAACCATTTGAAGAAGTTCTTACAGCTTTAAAAGGTGTTAATAAAATAGGGATCGTTTCTTGTGGTTCATGTGCCGCAATGTGTCAGACGGGTGGTGAAGAAGGAGCCCAAGAAATGGCAGAAAAATTGGAGAAGGAAGGTTTTGAAATTAAAACAATTATAATTCCAAAAGAAGTCTGCGATAACAGAGTAATGAAGAAAGAGTTCAGAAATATTATTGCCGAATTAGGCGAAATCGACGCGATCTTGACGTTAAGCTGTGGTTTAGGAGTTGCAAGCATTAATCAAGTCTTACACAACAAGTATTCTCACATTCCTGTCTTTATCTCTAATAATACGGAGTTCATGGGAATGACGGAACGTATCGGTCGTTTCTATATGCGCTGTCGAGGGTGCGGTGATTGTTTGTTGAACGAAACTGGAGGGATATGTCCAATAACCACTTGCGCGAAAGCACTTATGAACGGTCCATGTGGTGGAATGGTAGATGGAAAATGTGAAGTTGGCAATTACGAGAAAGATTGTGGTTGGGTATTAATTTATAACCGTTTAAAAGAGTTAGGACAATTAGACAATTTCTCTAAATTGAGACCCCCAGTAGATTGGAGTAAATCTGGTCATCAACGAGAAGTAGTATGGAGGTAGATATGAAAATGACAGAAGCAAAATCATATTCAAAATTAGGGGAAGCTCTTGCAAAGGGTGATTTTATATTAACTGGCGAACTTGAACCCGAAAAAACTTGTGATCTTTCCCATACGATAGAAGAAGCGAAGCAGATAGCTCCGTATGTTATTGCCGCAAATGTAACAGATAGTCCTTTGGGAATAGTAACAATAAATTCTATGGCAGCCACGCATTTAATTCAAAAAGCTACTGGCTTGGAATGCGTTTGGCAGATGACCGTGAGAGATGTTAATAAACTAGGTATTGCTGGCATGATAATGGGCGCTCAGGCTCTTGGAATTCACAATATACTCTCTCTTACGGGCGACCACACTGCATTGGGTGACATGCCTGAATCCAAACCAGTTTTCGATCTTGATTCAGCAACTTTAATTAAGCTCGTACGGGAAATGGTTGATAAAGGTTCTATTAACGGTCATGAGATTGAAGATCCTCCAAAATTACATGTGGGGGGCGCAGCAAATCCTAATTCTGATCCAATGGGGCCAGAAATTTTGAAAATTGGTAGAAAAGCAGAAGCGGGTTGCGAATTTATACAAACCCAAGTAGTTTACGATCTTGATCGCACGATAGAATTTCTAACAGAAATCAGGAAGTATAAAGTACCTATCCTGCTCGGAATCTTTCCAATGAAGTCGTATGGAATTGCTAAAGGTTTCGATACTTTTGTCCCGGGCGTAAGCGTCCCTAAGGAGATCTTGGCTAAGTGGAAGAGCGTAAAGAAGGACGTCACAGACAAAAAACAGAAAAAGGAGTTGTACGACCAATATAATTATGAACTTTTCAAACCTTTCATTGATGAGCTTAAACAGAAAAATCTCATTGATGGAATTCACTGTATGGCTGTACATTACCCTCGAATATTCCCTAAATTAATGGATATTCTCAAAAACTAGAAGTAAATAAATATCTCTTATTTTTTTATCTTTTTCATTCTTTGCTTTAAATTTTCATCATTTTATAACAGCATTTTTCTATGCGACATAAAGTAATCCTAGTATTGAGGATATGTTGAGAACATCAATCTATTTTTCAAAGAGAATATTTCCAGATTTAATTCATTAACATAAATGTTTAATATTTATGAGTATATTTAAAATAGATATCTCAATTTTAAGAGTTAGCAAAAAAAATGGTTGATATAAGTAATATAAAAAACATTGCTGTTGTTGGGGCGGGAGTTATGGGTTATGGCATTGCCCAAGTTGCTTTAATGGCGGGATATAACGTAACATTAGTTGATATTAAAGACGATATTGTTAACAATGGCTTAGCTAAAATTGAAGAAGGTTTAAAAAAAGTTGAAGCAAAAGACAAATTAGGTGAAGGAGCATCCGTTTCGAATATCATGGCAAGATGCAAGAAATCGATAGATTTAACATCTGCGGTTAAAGGAGTTGATTTTGTATTTGAAGCGGTCGTTGAAAAAATAGAAATTAAAAAAAAAGTGTGTAAAATTATTATGGAAAACTCGCCTCCTCACTGTATTTTGGCCTCAAATACATCTACATTTAGAATAACAGAGATAGCTGAAGATTCAAATAGACCAGAAAAAGTTATTGGAATGCATTTTTTCCTTCCGGTTATCCTTCAATGCTGCGTTGAAGTGATGAGAGGTGAAAAAACAAATGAAGAAGCTTTGGATATTGGAGTACTAATTGGTAAAAAGTTGCCTTGTCTCAAAGGAAAACGACTTTCCGTTCGAATTCAGAAAGAGAGCCCCGGGTTTATTGCAAATAGATTACTCACTCCACCAATTATTTATTTTAATTGGGTGCTTGAACAAGCTTTCGAGAAAGGTATTCCATGGGAACAAATTGATGCCGATGCTGAGGCAAGGAAATTAGTTCCAATGGGACCATGCGAGTTAACAGACTATCTTGGCGTAGATGTTTCTTACAATGTCTTGAAAAGTTATGAAGAAATTTTTTCTCCCGATTTTAGCCCTGGTAAGGTTCTAACAAATCTCGTAATGGAGGGAAATTTGGGGAGAAAAACCGGAAGAGGTTTTTACAATTGGACGAGTGGGAAACCAAAAATAAATTTAGATAGAAAAGCCGGCATCTTTAATCCTGAAATGTCAATGGCCATAATGTTAAATGAGGGATGCAAGCTTTTAGAAGATGGTATTGTTTCTGGATACAAAATTATTGATGATGTGATGTTGACTGGAACGAGCATCCCCGGACCTTTTGGTCCTGGAAAAAGAAATTACGAAAAATGGTCTGAAATGTTAGAAGAGTTTGTAAAAATAAGCGGTAAAAAATACCTTAAACCTTGCGCGTTAATGAAATCTGGCGGTTTTATTAAAATGCGAAGGTAATATATAAACTTCTTTTATTAGTGCCTTAAAACTATTTAAATAGGAGCAAGACGTCCTAATACGTCTCATTTTTCGAGTAATCAATAAAAAATTAGTAAAAACTTTAAAAGTGATATAGATAAAATTGAATGTATGGAGAATTATGATTTAGTTGTTATTGGGTCTGGAGCCGGTTTAAACGTATTAAACGCGGGTCTGCAAAGGGGGTTAAAATGTGCTTTAATAGAAGATACCAAATTAGGCGGTACTTGTTTAACGCGCGGTTGTATTCCTTCAAAGGTTTTGGTCCATCCAGCTGATTTAATTCGTGAAGCCCAACATGCTAGCAAAGTTGGTGTAGAATTTAGAGTAGAAAAAATAGATTGGGATTTAATAGCTAAAAGAATGTGGACGCAAATCGATGAGAGTAACGAAATGGAGCAAGGATTGTCGCATGTTCCAAATCTTAAGTTGTATCGTGGAGTTGGCGAATTTATTGGAGATTACAAAATGGAAGTAAAATCGATCGATGGAAAGGAGAGCCTTGGAAAATTTAAAGGAGAACGATTTGTTATCGCTTCCGGCAGTCGGTCTTTTATCCCTCCAATAGAAGGTTTAGAAGAAATAGGATATATAACCAATAGAAGCTTTTTTGGCGAGAAATTCCCCGCAAAGCCTTGGGACAGTCTTATAATTATTGGAGGGGGTGTAATTGCTGCTGAATTCGCCCATATTTTCTCAACTATGGGGACCGAAGTTACTATAGTAGAAATGCTACCGCGTTTAGTAGTAACCGAAGAACCAGAAATTAGTGCGCTTCTCGAAAGGAGCTTTGGAAAATATATGACCGTTTTAGTAAATTATAAGGCAATTAAAGCCAGAAAAGAGGGTAATTTAAAAGTTGTTGTTATAGAAAACGTTAATACAGGTGAGAAGAAAGAAGTTAAAGGCGAGGAAATTTTAGTAGCTACGGGGAGACGCTCAAACGCAGACATCCTGAATGTCGAGAAAACTGGCGTTCAGACTGATAAACGCGGATGGGTAACAACCAATCAATATTTGGAAACGACTAAAAAGGATATTTGGTGTATAGGTGATGCCAATGGGCGTTATCAGTTTAGACATAAAGCGAATTACGAAGCAGAGATATGTACTAATAATATTTTTGCTCCAAAGGAACAAATAAAATCTGTAGATTATTCAGCAGTCCCCTGGGCAATTTTTACTTATCCTCAAATTGGTCACGTAGGGATGACGGAAAAGGAAGCTATTGATAAAGGTTATGAAATTTATGTTGCTATAAAACAATATTCCACGGTAGCAAAGGGTTACGCTATGGGCTTCAGTAATAACGATGATGACGATGGATTCGTCAAATTAGTTGTTGACAAATCCTATAGAATTTTAGGAGCTCATATTGTTGGACCACACGCAGCGATCTTGGTGCAACCTTTCGTCTATTTAATGAATTCCGGATTTACATGTGTCTTACCAGAATCTTCTGGGGAGAAAGATATCCCTAAATTATCTCGCGCGTGTCCAGAAGGAGGATCTTTTATGCCTATTTACAGATCTATGGTTATTCATCCGTCATTAAACGAAGTTACTGGCTGGGCTATCGGCTCTCTAAGACCAGTCAACATAAAAATGGAGCACCACGGTCATAATCACGACCATTAACAGTAATAAATAAAACTTCATCTTTTTTTGCCTTTCTTTTTAGAAAAACATCACCTTTTTAGAGGTTATAACCTAATATTAAGATTATATGGACACACAAAAGGATATAAAACAACAAAATGCTGTTATTGGACAAATTTTTACACCTAGCTATATTGCTAAGTTTATGGTTTCAAATGTTCTCGAGCTACTTAAAACTTTAAACTATGAAGATACATTTAATATTAAAATTAACGATTTAAAGATTCTTGATCCTACAACAGGGGAAGGTGTTTTTTTAAAACCTCTCTTGGAAAATAATCTCACAAACATTACTGCCTATGAAATTGATAATCGTTTAAAATCGCAATTGGTTAAAAATTATCCAAAAGTTCAATTTCGTTTTGAGAATTTTTTAGGTTCAGATATTAACGAAAAATTTGATATTATAATTGGAAACCCGCCTTACTTAGGACAAAATTATAACGCAAAAGTTTTTCAGAGCTTGATAAAAAATTATCCCTTTTGTCGCGAATACTTCGTTGGCAATATGGATTTGTTTTATTTCTTTATCCACCTTGGAATAGCTAAGTTAAATCCTGGTGGAATTCTTTCTTATATCACAACAAATTATTGGATTACTAAATCTAAAAAAACTGGTATTAAATTTTTGAAACCACACATATTAGACGAGTGTTTTTTAATTCAATATATTGATTTATCGAGGATAAGAGTATTTAAAGATGCCCTTGGACAGCATAACTGTATTTTTTCACTTCAAAAGAAGACAGAAAACGATAAGCTAAAAAAAACTAATAGGAAAATAGATGTAGTACAAATTTCAAGTTCTGAACCTCAAAATCAATTAAATGACAACGCTAATAATGTTATTTTTGATACGTTGAACCATTCCTTGAAACACTCCTTAAATCACAATTTTGTTACGCGATATCAATCAGCCTTAACTAATAGAGAGTTAAATAGTAAAGGCAGTTGGAATCTTTTGTATCCAATTGAAGTAAAAAGCATTGTTAATAAAATTAAGTCCTTTTGTATAATTAGAGGTAAAACATCTTTCTTAAAAGATCAATTTATTATTAGAAATGGGCTTATATTAATTAAAGACGAGATTTTTATTTTAAATCCTAACGAGAACCTAAAATATAGGGATAACGACGTATTCATCAAAATCAACGGTGAATTTGTTAAATTAAACGAGGAAGAAAAAAAAAGATTAAAAAAAATTTATAAAAGCAAATCCATTAAGCCTTATGGCTATGAAATGAAAGGTTTTAGTGGTTATCTCATATATTTAAATAAAGAAGAATTTACAAATCGAGATAAAATTAAAAGGAATAGGCTTTTTATAAATAAATATCCCGCACTAACATCCTATTTACATCAATACAAAGAGGAATTGGAAAAGATCTTAAAAAACGCAAAAGAAAACATAAAAGATTTGTATTTTCCTCGAAGGGGCAGTTTTATTATTAGAAATGGGATTGACACCAAGCGGATTATAACAAACCTTGAGCCTTTATATGACAAAAACCAAAAGATTTTCTTAAAATACATTTCAAATGAGAACATATTTGGCTATTCTGAAGAGGCTTATTACGCAACTTCAGATACTTACTTCTTATGGCCGAAAGATGACGAGACGAGAGTAGATTATTTATTTTTTATTGCTTATTTAAATTCAAAATTAGTTAATTTCTTATTTAAAGCTAGTAACATTTCAATCAAAAGAAGTAAGACGAAATTGGAAGACCAATTATATATTCCAAATTTAAAAATATTTCAATCTACCGAAAAAGTTTCTAAAATATCCTTAATAAAACTCTTAGCTAAATGGATGATTAAGTTCTCCAGTGTCAAGAAATCTCATGAATTAAAAGAAATCAAGGAAAAAATGCTTGAATTAGAACTTTTTTCTAACGACAAGAATATGAATTTATTAAATGAAATATTCGAATCCACAGAACAAAATAATCAACAATTAGTTCAAGAAATTATTGATAAACTCCTTTTTGAATTATTTGATATGGAAGAGAAAGAAATAGATTATTTAACGAAGAAATACTACTATCTGTAAGTATGAACGATTTCCCAAATTATGATGATGTAGGCTCCTTTCCTCTACCAGCTAATATCGATAAAGAGACTTTTAATAAATTTTATTGGACTGCTTATAAAGCAATTGTAAATAATAATGACATCTTTCTTAATAAAGGAATTCAGATTTATTTTATTAATCCTATGGTTGACTGTCTTAAATTTAAGTTAAATGCTGGGGTTCAAATTATTAATTACCCACAACTAATGAACATGCATGCCCAATTTCTAAAGCCTATTGAAGATTACGAAGTAAATCCGGGCTTAATTGATGTTAACAAGGCTTGTATTCCCGAAATTTTGGTAATTGAAAATTTTGCTAAAAAATATTACGAGAATACGGGTAACCCCATTAAAATTAAAGTTTGTGTCACAGGACCAATTGAGTTATATGTTAAACAACATAGTTTCACAGTCTATAACGATTTAGCTTTAAACTTTGCTAAATCAGTTAACTATTTCCTAAAAAATTCAATTCTTAATAAAAAGTATTTAAAAACTTCAGTAATAGCTATTGATGAGCCTTCTTTTGGTTATACTGATCTCTTAAATATTAGCGACGACGAAATAATAAAAATTTTTGACGAATCTCTAGATGGCGTTAAAACAAAGGATGTTATCACCCAAATTCATATACACACTTTAAATAGAGCAGACATTCCTTTAAAAACCAAAAATATCGATGTTTTAACCTGCGAATATGCTTCAAATAAATCCAATAAGATTTCTAAAAAAACTTTAGATCGATTCGATAAATTTATTCGCGTTGGAATTTCCCGAACCAATATTGATAATATAATCGCGGAAACTTTAGACTCTGGAAAAACATGGGAATATTTAAAAACCACTGAAGGTATGATGAGCCTTATCGATTCTAAAGAGAGAATTAAAAAGAATCTCCTTGACGCCCTAGAATTATATGAAGAGCGTTTAAGGTTTATTGGTCCCGATTGTGGATTAGGTGGATGGCCATCTCAACAAGTTGCATTTGAATTACTACACCGAACTAGTGAAGTAATAAAAGAAGTTAAACTCAAATCTAATTAATGTCTTCCTACTTTTTTTATAATTGCGTAATAATGAAATTCTCAAAAAAAGTAGAAATTAAATAGTTCTAATAAAAATATAAGACAAAAACCAATTTAAAAAAGTAGAAAATGATAATAGATCATTTAAATCAAACTATTCAATTAAAAATTTGTTATTTTGGTCCCGCACTTTCAGGGAAAACCACCACTATGAAATCGCTCTTTAATCATTTTGGAAAGAAAGAAAAAGTTTTAAGTATTGAGAGTAGCGTATGTAGAACGTTATTCTTTGATTACGGAACCATTACGTTCAAAAACCAACAATGGCTCCTTAAAATACACCTTTATTCTACAACGGGACAAGATTTTTATATAATTACCAGACCAATTACACTGCAAGCTATTGATGGGATTATTTTTGTAGCGGACTCACAGCAAAGTGTTTACTACAGAAATTTAACGTCTTGGAACGAATTATGTAATTATTTCGAAGACCGTCTCATTAAAATGCCCAAAATCCTCGCGTTTAATAAACAAGATTTACCGGATACATTTGATCTTTCTGAGTTTTTAGAAAATATTAATTATTTTAATTATAAGAACTTTAAAATCAATAAAACTATCGCTATAGAAGGAGTAGGTGTTGTAGAGTCTTTTGAAGATTTACTTGGTCTAATATTTAAAAAAATATACAATTCGCAATTGGTTTCTCTAGTGGAATAGATATTCCTTCTTTTTCTTAAATTGCTTAAGTAAGGAAAATTCTTTTTTTATGAGTTAACCGCTTATTTTTAAAAATCGATACATTAAAATAGGTAAAGCAACTAATGTCAATTAGAAGTTGACATAATTTTCTAGAAGGTGATCTTTTTGTCAGACGAGTTTGATGACGATTATTATGATTTTTTAGAACAGATTAAAAAATATCTTAAAATAGATAAAGGAGTTTTCGATGTGGATCTTTTATTTTTGCCTGAATCAAATTTTGATCCAAACTTAAATTTCCAAAATAAAAAAGTAGAAGGATTTAAGGTCACATATCATTTTGAATCTGGAATGGAAAAACCAGAGATAAAGATCGAAGGCGATTTTGACGAGAAAAAACTTAAAGAATATTTTAAGAAATTGAACCTTTCATCATCCCCGCAATTTAAAATGTTAAGAAAATCTGGAAAAAAACCTGTAATGGATGTAGGTACACTTTCCTTAAAACCGGATTTTGAGCGCGAAGAATTCTTGGAAAAAGAACCTTATTACGAATTAAATATGTATGATGATTACGCTGAAATTGTCATAGAACTTCCGGGAATAGAAAAAGGCCATATTGTTTTAAGTTTAAGCGAGGATGGAAGAAAACTGAAAATATTGACTGAAAGTAATTTCCAAAATTTTGAAAAGGAACTACAATTACCGTTTGAATTCACTATGAAGGATCATGTTGTAGAGGTCAACAACGGAATTGTATCTATTATTATGAGAAAAATAAACAAACAGGTATAAAAAGATGAGTGGGATTTCAAGTGGTTATGAAGGAAAAGAAAATAGGTTACGAGTAAAAGACGCATTCAAAGAAGATTCTGGCAAAGGTAGAATAAGAATTGACCCTGATATAACCAACAAGTTAAACTTAAAAAATGGTGATGCGATTGAGATATATTCCCCCTTAACAAAATCAAGAACAGCCGCATTATTATATCCCGGTAAACCCGAAGATAAAGGGACTGGAATCTTAAGGCTTGATTCGTCTTTAAGAAGGAATATAGAAGTAACAATTGATGATTACGTAGAGATTCGTAAAATTGAAGCGATTTTAGCCGACAAGGTAGTGTTCGCAAGTTTGACAGAACCAGTTATAATTAGCCCTAGACAACTAAATTCGTTACTAGAAAATAGAGTAATAACTAAAGATGATGTTATGAGCTTTTGGAATTATCGTAAAAAATACGACTTAATAATCGTAGATTTTGAACCAAAGGCTATTGCGGTCAGAATTCACCTTGGAACAAAAATTAAATTAAGCGAAAAAACACATCGTGAACTTGTAGAAAGAGAAAAATCAAGAGTAAGCTATGAGGATATTGGTGGATTAGAGGAGGAAATTCAGAGAATACGCGAAATGATTGAATTACCAATGAGACATCCTGAATTGTTTAAAAGAATAGGGATCGACCCTCCTAAGGGAGTCCTACTTCACGGTCCTCCGGGAACGGGTAAGACTTTATTAGCAAGGGCGGTAGCTTTCGAGACTGACGCTCATTTTATTACAATTAGCGGTCCTGAAATTATGAGTAAGTTTTACGGACAAAGTGAACAAAATCTTAGGAATATTTTTGACGACGCTAAGAATAACGCCCCTTCAATAATATTTATAGATGAATTAGATTCGATAGCCCCAAAAAGAGGAGAAGTCACTGGAGAGGTTGAGAGAAGGGTAGTAGCTCAGTTACTCTCTCTACTCGATGGTTTAGAAGGGAGAGGTGAAATTATCGTCATTGGAGCAACAAATCGAGTAAACGATATTGATATTGCTCTAAGAAGACCTGGTAGATTTGACAAAGAAATTGAGATTGGCGTACCTGATACGCACGGTCGATATGAAATATTACAAATTCACACGCGAGGTATGCCGTTAGATGACGATGTGGATCTTAGAACTATTGCAGAAAAAACTCATGGTTTTGTAGGTGCAGATATTGAAGCATTAGCTAAAGAAGCAGCGATGTTATCTATTAGAGAAATCCTTCCAAAAATAGATTTAGACAAACCAATTCCTTTTGAAGTTTTAAATTCAATTAAAATAGAAATGGAAGATTTTACCTCGGCGTTAAATAACATCGAGCCTTCAGCCTTAAGGGAAGTAATTATTTCCCAACCCAAAGAAACTTGGGAAGATGTTGGAGGTCTAGAAGATGCTAAATTACAATTAAGAGAAATTATTGAATGGCCATTGAAGTATCCTGAATTATATAAACATTTATCTTCAAAACCACCAAATGGAATTTTATTGCATGGCCCCCCTGGCACTGGAAAAACTCTATTAGCAAAAGCTTTAGCTCATGAGAGTGAAATAAATTTTATCTCAGTAAAAGGTCCAGAATTTCTATCTAAATGGGTAGGCGAAAGTTCAAAAGCAGTGAGAGAAACCTTTAGAAAAGCGAGGGCAGCATCTCCTTGTATTATATTTTTTGATGAGATCGATGCAATTGCTGGAGTGAGGGGGAGGTCTGCAAGCTCAGAGGTAACTGATCAAGTCATTTCCCAACTATTAACCGAAATGGACGGTTTAGAAGATCTAAAAAATGTTATTTTACTCGCTGCGACAAATCGACCTGACATGCTTGACCCCGCGTTATTACGTTCTGGAAGGTTTGGGAGGCACATCGAGCTTTCTATGCCAGATTCAGAATCACGTAAAGCTATATTTAAAATTCACCTTAAAAATAAACCACTAGCAGGCGATATTAATATTGAATCTTTAGTTGAGGCTTTCAAGGACTATACTGGTGCTGATATCCATGCCCTTTGTGAAGAAGTGACCTTGTTGACAATTAGAAGAGCTATTCCAGCTTTTAACGAGAAGAAAAAGGAAATACAAGGCTATAATATTCAACTAGAACAATTACAATCAGAAAAAGCTAGTAATAAAGACGTAAAAGAATTAGAAGAGAAAATTAAACATATTCAATCTCAATTAGTTAATGAAATCGTAATATCAAAAGCAGATTTTGATGAGGCACTTGAAAAAATCCTTAAAGGAGCAGATAGAGCCAAAAAAATTCACGATCAATATTCAAAAGCACCTGAAGAACTGTATAAATAAAAATTTAAATTAATAGATTAAAAAGATGATAAAAATGGAAGTGGAAAAAGAGAGTCAGACTAAGCAATTCATTAGCTTAGATAGCTTATTAGAGATGCTAGGAAATCCCACTAGAAGAATTATATTGTCAAAACTGGCAAAAGTTCCCCACTCCCCATCAGAATTAGCTAAAATTTTAAGCATTTCAAGGCAAGCAGTACATAGCCAGTTAGATCTCTTAAGCGCTAACAATGTAGTTGAAAAAATCGGTGACGAAAAACGCGGTGGCAAATATCGAATAAAAAGTAATCTCTCAATCAGAATTAATATTTCTCCAGATTATTACAATATCCAGTATAGTATGGCTGAGATTAAAGACGATGCCAAATCTATTAATCTAAAAGATATCGGATGTGCTACTATATTTGAGAACATTAAATCTCCAAATAAAAAAATTAGATTTTTAGGCGAAAAAATCAAGGATATTGAACATAAAATTAAGGAATTCGAGTTAGAAAGAAGGAAATTATTGCAAAATAAAGAATGTTATATTGTGGAACTAAAAACCGTAATTAACGATACATATCAAGAGGATTTTTTAAAAAAGCGACCTGAATTAGAAAATTTAGAAAGAGAAATTTTTTATACATTATTTTATAATCCTGCTCAATTCCGTCAAAGGATTAATATAGATAACCTCATGGAAGCTCTATTTTTTTCAGACTTAGACCCTTTCAAGCGCGCAACACATAGATTAGATGTAACAAATCTATTAAAGGACTTATCGTCATTCATGGATTTTCTATGGGAAGATGACGATGATTGGTTTTTTGACTTTTAAAATCATTCATTTTATGATTTGTTTTCCATTTCATTAGAATTTAAATTAAGAAATTTATAAGGTGGTATATTGAACCTAAGCGAACTAAAGAAAGAAATGCCCGATATATTTGAGAGCGTTAAGAAGGATGTAAGAAAAATATTAGGGCGCCATCGAGCGGGATTAAGCTTAGGATTGGTCGAAATGGGAATGTTCCGTGGAGGTTTTATAGGTGGGATGCATTTTCATCCTGGAACGGAAATCGTTATGAATAAGTCTCCCTTAAAAATCATTTTGGATTCTCAACCTTATGAAATCGTCTGGGCATACACTTATCACATCTTACTGCACGAATATATTCATTCGTTAGGAGTTATTGATGAGCGGCAATGTAGAGCAATTACTCTTAATATTAGTGAGGAGATTTTTAGGGAAACCGACCATCCCGTAATTATCCTCGCAAAAAATGGAATTGGCACATTTATTCCTAATTTAAGAATTGTGTATGTTCCACCCGAACAGCAACCCGATGGCATGCCTATTGAATACGTATATGGTTTTGATAGAGAAAGCCAATCTTATTTTTCATAACTTCATTTTAATGATTTTATTTAAGAGCTAAAATGAATTAGTTAGCATCATTTGAAATAAGTAGATAAGTATCAATATCAAACATATCTTTCATCTTATTTTTCTCTTTTCTTTAAATAATATAGAAAAATTTATGAAATTGATAAAAGTATATTAATAATAGAAATGTAAATAATAATTTGATTAGTCTAACCTATTTAGAAACTATAAATTGGTTATAAAAAAATAAAATGATTTTATTTGAATACTAATGGATAAAAATAGAGTAACTCCTTCAGAAAAAAAATTTAAAGCTCTTTTCAGAGAAATTCCTATTCCTTCATATATATGGCAAAAAGTACAAGATAATTTGATTTTAATTGATTATAATATTGCTGCAGAAGAAATTAGTAAAGGAGAAATTAAAGATTCCTTAGGAATTAAAGCATCTAAAATGTATAAAGATCAACCAGAAATTTTAGAGGAACTAAATCGATGTGGAACTGATCATGTTAACATTGTAAGAGAAATTCAATATAATTTAAATTCTACAAGTGAAAAAAATATTCTATTTATAAAAAGTATTTTTATTCCACCAGATTTAGTTATAGCTCATATAAAGAATATTTCAAAGTATAAACAGGCGGAAGAACAATTAAAGGAATATTCTCACAATATTACCGAACGAAAACAAGCAGAAAAAGCATTAAGGAAACCCAAGACCTTTTCTGAATCAATAATTGATAGTTTACCCGGAATCTTTTATTTTTTTAATGAAAAAGGTAAATTTCTAAGATGGAATAAAAATTTTGAAGAAGTTTCCGAGTATTCATCTGAAGAGATATCAAGAATGAGTA
>DAOUUT010000296.1 GCA_030668025.1 Promethearchaeota archaeon | reverse complement strand
TTAGATAAGTTGCGGGTCCTTGAATTGTCCATCCCATATTGGTTAATCTATCTGTCCAATGAGTGTCGAACCCAGCAGAAATCAAGATAAATTCTGGTTTAAATTCTTGACATATTGGGTTTACTATTTCTTCGAAATATAACATTACAATATCTTCGGCGGCCCTTGGAGGCATAGGGTAATTTATTATCTTTCCTTCACCTTTACCAGATCCCAAGTCATTTACAAAACCGCTGCCAGGATATAACGTTCTACCGTCTTGGTGAGAATTAAATATTACGACATCTCCATTTTCAGAGCCATTATAAAAAATATCTTGAGTCCCATTTCCATGGTGACAATCCCAATCAATTATGGCGACTCTTTTAATATTTTTTTCTCTAAATAAATACTCTGTAGCGATAGCGATGTTGTTGAATATACAAAAACCTGAACATTTATAGGCGTTTGAGTGATGTCCTGGAGGTCTAACTGCCGCGAATACATTATTTACCTTACCCTTTAAAATTTCATCAATTCCATTTAAATTACCTCCAACGCTATATAAAGAAGCGTCATAAGTCTTAGCAGATACTGCGGTATCCATATCAAGTTGTTGAATATGTCCAGTAACTTGAGCTTTTTCACTAACTTCTTTAACTTCGTTAATTAAGCTTTCTTGATGGACATATTTAATTTGTTCGGTAGTAGCTTTTCTAGGTTGAATTAATTCGAAATTAGAATTTTCCAACACCTTTTTATCTTTTAAAAAATTCATAATACCAACAAGTCTTTCGTGGCTTTCAACATGAACGCCAATCCGATGCTCTAAATATATAGGATCGTATACTATACCCGTTTTCATTACTATCTCATCTCGAATATTTCAAAGAGTTATAATTACTTTTTAATTTAGGATTTAATAAATAAAGTATTTACTATTTTTTTATTATGTTAATTGCTAAAAAAATATAAAGATTTAATATAAAATTTTGAAAAAATATGATTTATCGTATTAAAGTAATAATAATTGGAGAAGCTGGAGTCGGTAAGACGAGTTTAGTAAAAAACTTCGTTTCTGGCCACTTTTCTAAAGATTATCGAGCATCAATAGGTACGAACATGTTTATTAAAAAGTTAAATATTAACTCAGATAAGCAAGTCTCAATTCAAATTTGGGATATAGCTGGCCAAGAAAAATGGATAAAAATGAGACATTTATATTATAGAGGGACTCATGGTGCTTTAATTGTTGGAGATCTCTCGAGGAGAAATACTTTTGAACAAATAGTAAATTTCTGGAGCCCAGATATGAAAAAATTTTGTGCTGAGGTTCCAATAATTTTACTATCTAATAAATCAGATCTTAATTCAGATATTTCTGAAAACGATGTAGAAATTGTAGGAAAAAGAATAAATGCTAAATTAATTTTTCATACATCAGCTAAGAATGGCAAAAATGTCGAGAAATCTTTTGAAATGATAGCTAAATATGCTTTAAAAATAATATAATAACAGTATTGTTCTTATTTACTTTTTAGTTTTAAGATTTTGGTCTTATAATTTAATTGCTATTTTGATAAAATTTCTTTCGCCCGGTTCAAGGAACTTTTCAAATGCTTGTTGTATATCTTGTATCGGTATTATGTATGATATAAGTTTTTCTGCTTTTATCTTATTTTGAGCAAAAAATTTTAAAGACGCAAGTATATCGTCCCGATCATGACCAAGAACTCCTTTCAAGCATACCTCTTTAGAGTTAATTAAAAACATTGGGAAGGAAATACGCCCCTTATGTACACCCTCTAATAATACAGTTCCTCCACGCTTTATTAAATCAATTGCCATAAGTAAAGATCGCTCGTTCCCTGCGCAGTCAAATATAAAAGAAGGTTTACCAAATTTTTTAATAAACTTATTAATTTTGGTTATGGTGGGGGGAAACGATTCTGTGGCGCCCATTTCTTTAGCTTTTTCTCTTAAAAATTTTTGAGGTTCAATTACAACTATATAATTAGGATCTCTTTCACTAACCAAATAATTTAAAAAGCAAAGACCTATATTTCCTCCGCCAATGATAATTATATTTTGATTTGAAGTGATTTTAGATAATTTTGTCCCTCTTACAGCATTAGCAAATGATTCTATCATTATTGCTTCTTTAACTGAAACAGATTTAGGAATATTGAAAAGATATTTTTTAGGTACCCGAACGAATTCTGCGAATCCACCATCCTTAAATATTCCCATTCCATCTAACTGTCCTTGGCTAATATCTAATAAAACATTAATTCCACAAACTTTATCGCCTATTTCAACATTTGTAATGTTACTTCCGATTTCGACAACCTCTCCTGCGAACTCATGGCCCATAATTAATGGAACTTGATACATTTTAATTTTAAAATTTGTAACATCGCTTCCACATATTCCACAGTAATGTACTTTTACTATAACATCGTCTGGTCCTGGAGTTGGTGTAGGATAATCTTCCTTGTAAGTAATTTTTTTAACATCTTCAAAAACGGCAGCTTTCATTTTTCATTCTCTTCTCAAATAATGATTTATTGTTATGAATTCTTAAATATAAATTAGGTTCTTTAATATTAATATTACATTTTTTATTTTACATATAATTGAATTTTTTAAATCATCATAAAGTTTTTTGTATATATACTTCCAATAAATGATTTATTATGTCAGAAAGAAAGGAAGAACATATAACAGGCGGCGGTAAGATTCGCAGCTTAATTCTTGGTTTGAACGATGGACTCATTTCAATATTTACATTATTAGTAGGGGTTGCTGCAGCAACATTAATAAAAAGTGGGGATAATACTATTGTAATATTAACTGGAATTGCGGCAATGGTATCTGGTGCGGTAAGTATGGGACTTGGTGAATATATTTCATCAAAATCTGAATATAATTATGTTAAAAATGAAATTAGAAAAGAAAAAGCTGAAATTTTACTTTTTCCTGAAGAAGAGAAGGAAGAAGTAAGAGATATCTTTAAAAAAATGGGGATAAAAGAAGAAATTTTAAATCCATGTGTAGAATCTATTACAGCAAACGAGGATAAATGGTTAAAATTTTTAATAAAAAACGAATTAGGATTAGAAGAACTTGAAAATCCGATTATAGGGGCGTTATTAACTTTTTTTTCTTTTATTGTCGGAGCCCTTATCCCTCAATTGCCTTATTTTCTAAATTTAGGAGTAATTTCACTTATATTTTCTTCAATTTTATCTTTTAGTTCTCTTTTCATCGTTGGAGGTTTAAAAACAAAAATTACTGGTGAATCTGCCATAAAAGGAGGTTTAGAGATGGTTTTTATTGGAGTTATAGCATTTGCAGCATCCTTAGTTATTGGATTGTGGTTAGAACAGCTAATTCCGTTATAAAGGTTGTTAGGTTTCTTTCTAGAAATGTCTATTACATAATTACACTTTCATGAAAAACTTTTGATCGTG
>DAOUUT010000220.1 GCA_030668025.1 Promethearchaeota archaeon | reverse complement strand
TTCTCCAGCCTCTCCGTGAATTTTATTTGATAGATTTAACCTTTCGTTATTAATTTTAAAGTCTTTCGTTAAACAAGTTTCGTAATTCGTCGATTTGGATATAGGAGAAAATCCAGCATATAATCCTGTATGATCGTACTGGTAAAGTATATCGTTTTCCTCGTCATAACCAGATAAGTCGTTATCGAAACCTTCTAATCCGTTGATGTCAAAGTCAAACACAAAGTACATTGAGAAGTCAATTAAGCTGAAATCGGAAATATTCTTTAATGTGAAAAATGTGTTGATGTACGGAACTTTTGGACGATTAAAAACGTCAATATATAGCCTAATCGAAGAAAGTTCTTTTTTAAATGGAATCGGTTGAATTTTCTTTTCTCTTATTAATATTTTTAAGTATTCTTTTATGTCAAAATCTAACGTTATACGGTCGATCACGGTTCCTGTCCGGCTGTTTACCATTTTATAGATCGGCGTTGGCTCAATATTTTTCAACACAACAGGAATAGTACCGATTTTTTTGCCTATCAATTTAAAACTGAACCACGGCCCGGCAAATTGCTGTTCTGTTAAAAATAGCAAATATTTTCCCTGGTATGTCAATTCTTTTATCGAAAATCCCATTAAATAACCTGATTGATTTCAAGTAGCCAAAATGTCGTTGAATAAAACCTTTAATACTATTTTTTTATAACCTCCTTTATTTATTTCTATACTAATATTTAACAAACTTGATGATAATCTTACAATAATAAGAATATAAATAAAAATTAAAAAAGTTTCTAGCGATTAATCTACGCTTTTTCAATGAATTTGTAGGCAATATAAAGGAAAGCCTCGTTGACATTTTCGCCTGTTCGGGCAGAAGTCAAAATGTGGTGAAAACCTAGTTCTTTAGCAACAACCTTTATCTCGTCTTCGCTAATTACTATTTCTTCTTGTAAATCCGATTTATTTCCAACTATCACGATGGGTATATTACTCGATACAGAAGATTTGATGTCATCATACCATTTTTTAACGCTTTCTAGATTATTTGGACGGGTTCTGTCAATAACTAAAAAAGCTGCGCTTGCTCCTTCGTAAAATCTTTGTCTATAAGGTGCCATTGAGCCCATTTGACCTCCAATATCCCAGATGATAAAATTAATATTTGTATCTTCGTTCATTACAACGGATTTCTTAGAAATCTCAACGCCAATCGTTGAGATATATGTTTCATGGAATTTGTTTTCAATAAATCTTTTAATTAAAGATGTTTTTCCAACTTTAAAATCGCCATTTAGAATGAGTTTTGCCGTAAATTCACCCTTCGGTAGCTTACCTTCTCTTCTTTTTGATAAAACTCGAATAATTTCGGGTATCTCTGTAGACACATTATCGAAACCATCAAGAATCAGTTCAACCTTACCGGCAATATATTCTGAATATATCCTTAGTTCAGTATCTGATGTAGTTGGATCAGCGATAGTAGTTAATATACAATGGGGTCCCATGGAACAATATGCAAATTTTTTATCTTGCATTGAGGTTATATTAAAAAAATTGCTATGGGTTTTATATTCACTTTTAATTCTATCAATATAAATATCAAGAAATGCTGAAATTGCCCCTAAAACGGAATCTGATTCTTGATCTCCTTTTTCTTTGCTTTTCGATGCGATAGTAAAGCCGTCTCTATCACAAATAACCACAGCTGAAGCTTCTTCCACATCTAACATGTAGTTTTCTAACAATAACTGAATTAAATCTATATTCGGCAGACCTTCCATAATATTCAACTTTGTTAATAACTTTCTTAAAATTATATGAGTTTTAGAAAATATAAAGATAGCTATTAAAAAATAGTTACAATAAGTCATTTTTAAATTCTGAGTATCTCCATAACATAACCTTATTTATTTTACATTTGTATTGATTTTTGCATAATGGAAGAAAATTTTAAGCACGAGGAAAACATTGCAAAAATTCTAGGTCGCATAGTTTCTCTATGCAAACAAACAGATCTTACTGGCCTGGCAAAAAAAGGTGAACAAGTTCTAAAGAACTACGACAAAGCAAAAGCAGTACGAAAATAATTATATTGTTCAAAATTACTTTTTGTCGATTCTTAAGGAAGTTCTCTCGTTTTATTCCAAAAACAATGTTTTTATAGTTATATCACAATATTATTCTTCTTTTTATTCGAAGTATTTCTTCTATATTTTATGATAGACAATATACATATGAAAAACGACTTGAATGAAGAAAAGCAAATTGAAAAAGTTTTATTTAGAGCTGTTGATCTCTTTAAAAAAACTGGGCTAACTGATCTAGCAGAAAAATGGGATAAAATTTTAAAAACATATGTAGCAAAAAAAGGATTAGTTTAATCTCCATTTTTTAATTACTCATTTCAATTATTTATCAAATTTTATAGAAGCTTGAACAATTATGAATTCTTTAAAACATCAGATATATAATTACGTTGCTCATTTGTTATCCGATAGAGATCGAAAACAAGTGAATTAATTTTATTTTGTAAATTAGTATAGTGTTCTGTATCAAATTTATCTAATTTCAAGATAGTTTTGACTAGTATTATAATTTCTCTTGAAATATTCTTTTCAATATCGATTTCAGGAACTACTATAGGCATACCTTTTAAATTCTCTATAAGAATCCTTGGGAATAGTTTTTTATAAGAGCCAAATGATTTACTAAAGTAAAACGCTAATAGTTGCGAATTTAAAAGCCCTAGAAGGTAATAATTATTAAATTCTGTAATAGGAGATTTAAGTATTTTTATGTTGTAAAGCGATTGTGAAGTCAATGAGCCCTTATCATAAGTAGCACATATTAAGCTATTTTGTGTTAATTGTCTTACTATTACGCGATTTTCGTAGCGATTTAACTCCTTGTAATTAATGCCTTGTTTAGTTGTATTAATATATTTTAAATCCTTTACTTGGTATCGATTAATAGAATAGAGAAATGGTTTATAATTTTTTTTTTGATCGTCTTTAATACTTTTTCTTATTATACTTTCTATAGAATCATTACTTAATTCTGATTTACATTCTTTGCATGTATAATTATTTTTTGGAAGAGGAAAATATTTATTGCATGTATTACAGAATATAACCTTTCCATTTTTACCTAATTCAACGCCCCTCCATATATCTATTTTAAAAATTGGTTTAACCTCTAAATCATTTAATTTTGGATAATTTATGGTTAAAAACTCGATAATTTCTCTATCCTTGTCATTTAAATTAATTAGAAATCGATAATTCCATTTTTCTATTACATTTTGAAGAATTGAATTATCAGCTTGAGATTGATCTAATGGAAATTTTAATATGATCTGATTATTTTTCCTCTTTTTTTCCTCTGATTCTTTTTCTAAAGTAATTACGATATTTGAAACGACGGGGTCATCGAATTGTGGGCCACTATAATAAATCTCCCTTATTTTAGTAGAGTTATATATATATTTTCTAAGAATCTTACGATTTGATAGCGCGAGTAAAGAATCAGGGATTATATAACCAAGTAAACCATTTTGCTTTAATATTTGAATTCCTATTTCGATAAACAGTTGGTAGTAGTCAAATTGACCCTTATTTGTTTCCAAAGGGAGTTTTTCAATTAATTTTCTATAATCATGTGGAATCGCTCGAATAAATAAATATGGGGGATTTCCAACTACATAATCGTATTTATTATTAAAATTAAATTGAAGCGTATCTTTATTGAAAATATTAAACACGGGTATTTTGTATTCTTTATTTTTTTCTAAAATAATTATAATAGGTTCGAAAAGCGTATAATAAAAGTTGATTTGGCATAAAATACAAGCAATTGGATTTATATCAATACCAGAGATATTTACTTTAATTTTGTTGATAATTTCTTTGGCTTGTTTAGGTGTTAACTCTGAATTCTCTTTCGATTTAATTTGCTTTCTTAATTTTTCTAAGAGGATCTCTACAGCTTTAATTAAAAAACTCCCTGAACCACAACTTAAATCTATTAATTTTTTATTTTCAATATCTTGCTGCTCTGTATACCCCACTCTCTTTAGTATGTAATCAACGATTTGAATGGGGGTAAAAAATTCACCCATTGTTTTTCTTTGGGAATGGGGAATAATTTCTTCGTAAGCTTTAGCTAGGATATCCAAATCAAAACTTTGATCATCCCTTTGTTTTTTATCATGAATTTCTTTGGATTCATTCTTAGTTAAATTATTGACTATATTTTGGATTAAATCGTTTACTACATTATCTTTTAAATTGATTCCATATCGTATTATTAAGTTTGAAATTATTCCTTTATCTATTAGAAATTTTTGAAAATCGCTCATTAAGTTCAGTTTTACTTCGGTTTTAGGAATATTAAATCAATAAACAAATTATATTTCTATTTAACCAGAATAAAGATTTATATTTAATTAGAGTTCTTTAAAATTATGGAAATCACTATTCACATAAAACTTCTTATAAGTTGTTGAACCAATAATTATATAAAAATATACAATATCTTCTTTGATATAAAGGAAGAAATTAAAAATAATAAAGAAATCCCTTAAAATTAATGATTGCAAGCATATTTATTACCGCTTACTTTGCGCTATTTTCTATTGGTATAATTTACGTATTATTTCACAGAGAAAATTACAAGCCTGAAGTAGAGTTTTTTATTGTAATTATGATATATGTAGTCAGTGAAAGTATTTACTTCATCTTATTTAATCTATCGGTTGAGACCTTTTTTGACATAAATTCCGCCTTGATATTATGGAATGTATCAATTTTTGCTAGCATAATATCAAATGGGATATGGTCTGCTGTTCATAGTACGGAATTAAACAAATATAGCCGAGTTAGATTTTTACCCGTTATGATTTACATATTAATAGGAGGGATTATCCTAAGCTTATTATTCAATCCCGCTTTGTTTTTAGTTACACAGACGGGATTTGAGTTCTACTACTTTTTTACAAACCTTCCCTTATTAATTTCGATTGTTACGTTCAATGTTTTTGTTGTAATTATCTCATGGATTATACAAGTAAAAGGATACAAGGAGATTAACGACAGAAAGTTAGGTAATTTCTATTTCCTTTTTGTATTTCTCTTAAGCTTAAAAATTTTATGGTATACCCTCTATATATTAACTCTAAATTCAATTTTTAAAATTCTACATCAAATGTTTTTCATTATTTTTATGGGATTTGCAGTCTTTCTTGCAGTTAAGAGACCAGATTTGTTTGTAGTTTTCACTAATAAAATATACGATTTTATTATTTTCCATAAATCTGGTATCTTACTATATTCTTTTAATTTCGAACAACAATCAGAAGTTGATGAATCGCTTCTAAAAGGGAGCATACTAATTGGAATTAATCACATTTTAGCTAATTTATCGAACGTAGAAAATCAGATAACCCTTATTAAGATGAGCGATCGAGCGGTCGTTTTTAACTATAACAACCAATTAGGTTACGCAGTGTTACTCATAGCTAAGCATAAAAATAAAATACTCGAAAACGCTGTAGATAAATTTACGACGAAGTTTGCAGAGATTAATAAAGATAGCTTAAAAAAGCTAGGTGGCCTAATTGATGTTTCAACTTTTAAAAATGCTTACGATTTAATCGAAGAATATTTTAGCCATTATTTAACTGGAAAATAAGTAAAGTGATTATATTTTTATGTAGAATTGTATCGTAATTTACATTTTTGAAAGATTTTCTCACATTTTTTTAGAAATACCTTCAGTAATTCTTAAAAATCAATAATTATTCTCTATTTATAAGAATATTTTTTGATATTTCCAAGAAATCTCATAGTTTTTCTCGTTTGAATTTTAATCCATTATAAATTATGAATTATACTACTTCCATATCGCTCATCATTGGCTATATTATTATATTATGTTTAAGTGTTATAACAATAATTCACATCATCAGACATCGAAAGAAATATGGAACGGAACTAATAGCTTTTTTGCTTGCGGCAACAGTTCTTACTGGGGGAATTATTTTTTCAACATTATTCGTCTTTTCAGTTACTTTTTTCATTAGCTATGAAATCAACATTTTATTCTGGAAACTATCGATCGTATCTGGGGTTACTTCATTAATGATAGGTTCATTCATATATTCTTTTTTTAACGAATATAAAAAAATTAAACCCTTTCCATTTTTATATTACACGATCCTTCTTGGCATGTTGATTGGGGCTTTACTAGCTCCTGATTCAATCGAATTAATTCTTTATATCCCCCCTCCTTCGTCGTTTTCACTTATAGATCCGGCTCTAATTAATTTTCGCTTTAACTTTATGACTGGTATAATAATTATATTATTACAAAGTTT
>DAOUUT010000106.1 GCA_030668025.1 Promethearchaeota archaeon | reverse complement strand
TTTCTGATTTCTTTAAAACTCTATTGAATAAATCTAAATCGGAAAAATAATCTATTATTTGGCGATAATTAATTTTTATGCGTTTTACCTTAAAACCACGCTTCATGATACACCGTGTAGAATTGAGTTTTTTATGGACGAGAAACACTCTTTAAAAGATGCTTCAGAAAAAGCCGATTTGATATCATCTATCCTCTTGCCTATCTCTAGCTTAAATGAATACTATGGCTTACCTATTCCTCAAATTGAAGCTCATAGAAGAGCTGTTTTTAAACCTGCCGAGGTTAATTTATTATTTAATAATTTATCAAGAACTTTAAATAGCTATGGAGTCTCATTATTAGAAAAACGTAGAACTAGAAGGCCATTTTAATCATTTCTTTTTTCCAAACGATTCAAAATAATATCTTCGAAAAAAATATGCTTTTTCTTTAAAATTGTGTTCTTAAAGCCTTGTATATTTAAATTATCGTTCAATTTTTTTAAATTGGTCGTGCTTGAACTAATATAATAAATGTAAAACTTTTGATTTGGATCAATATAAGGTTTGACATCTCGAATAAATTCAAGGAATACTTCAAAGCCCTCTTTTCCACCATTCCAACAATAGTCTGTGTTTTTATTATCCCAACCTTCATTTTTAAACTTAAAAGAAGGTAAGTAGGGTGGATTAAAAATTAAAATGTTAAATGAGTTCTTAAGAATAGAGGGAAACATTTTAAAAAGATCCGACGGGATAAATTCTATTTTATTTTCTAAATTATTAGCTTTTTCGTTTGAAGTTGCACATTTAATAGCATTTTTAAGTATATCTGAAGCGAAAATTTGAGGTGAAAATTTTGGAATAATCATTTTAGTTAACTCTAAAAATATCGCGATTATTCCAGTTCCAGTGCCCATATCCAAGATGTTTCTAATTTTAGCTAATTCAAACCCATCAAAATAATTATCATTAATATTATCTCTGAAATAGTCAATAATTAAATAGCTATCTTCAGAAGGAGAATATACATCGTCATAAATGTTATTGATCTTTGGTTCAGTAAAGGAATGTATTGTTCTCACCATTTAAATTGAAAGGGTTTCATATATTAACTCAAAGATTAACTTGCTTAATTTCACGAGTTCGTCGACTTTAAATTTTGTTACTTTGTCGTTATTTATATTTTTATTTTTTAAATACTGAAGAATTTTTGGTTTTGGAAAATTGATTACCTTCTCATTTTTTAGAAACAAACTTATTGCATTTACAATGTTTTTATTCTTGTAAGGCATTATTCCAGCGATAAACCTTAAAAAGAACGCCCTAGTCTTTTCAGATAATAAAAAGGAGTTAATATTTTCTCTTGGTTTAACAATTATTAAAGATAAATCAATCCTTGGGGCTGGAAAAAACTTAAATCGAGAGATATTGTATTTTTTTACAGGTATCATGAAAGCGTTGAAACTAACCGTTATTCGTGAGAAAGTCTTGTATTTATTTTGTATAAATATTCTTTCTGCAATATTATTTTCAATTACTAAAATTCCTCTAGGAGGTTTTTCGTTATAAAAAACTTTTTCAAAAATAGGTCCGGTAATAGAATAAGGGATGTTTGAGACTATGATATTATGCTGGGGAATATTTGCTTTTAATATATCTTCATTTAAGAGTTCAATATTTTCAATTGAAGAAAACTTTTCTTTGAGATATTGAAACAATTTATAATCTATTTCATAAGCGTAGACTTTTTTAGAAAACTTCAATAGTTCTTCTGTTAATGCGCCTAAACCCGGACCAATCTCTAATATTACTTCGTCTTCTAAAATTTGCGATTCTAATATTATTTTTTTTACAATAGTTTTGTCAATGAGAAAGTTCTGGCCTAGTTTTTTATTGGGTATTATTCCTAATTCATTTAAAATAAGTTGAGTTTCTCTTTTATTCATGTTATTATTCATATCTACGTGTTTTCGAGAATAAATAATATTTTATTCCCTCACGTTGCAATTCTTTGATTATTCTTTGAGCGAGCTGCTTTGCGGGGTGAGATAAACTTGTCCGGTCCTTTATATCTTGAAAGGTTGTGAATTTTTGTCTATTTCTTGCCTCTATTATGTCCCACATGTGCTTTTGGCCAATACCAGGTAATAACTTAAGAGAGTGCATTCTTGGAGTTATTGATGTAGAGTTATTAAAGAAATTTAGGAATTCTTCTTCGTAATTTAATATTTCGTTTTCAAGAATTGGTTGAATTAGAGCTTTTGAAGTGTTTGTTAAATCTTTATAATCGATTTTTTTTAAAACTTCTTTTAGTTTTTTTTGTTCCATAAAGACTTCATATGTATTTTTTTCTTGAATTTTAATCTCAGAGTCTCTATTACATTTTACTTCATAAAGGACAAAGTCCGGAAAAGTAAGAACTTGCGCAATTGGTGTTTTAGACCAACTAGGTTTATCTTCTAATGGATGACCGTGCAATAATATATCTAGTATTACTAGTTCTCGATATTTTTTGATAAATTGTTTCTTTTTCTTTGGCTCTCTTTTTTGATACTTGGGTCTGTGAGGAGGCCTTCTGTAGCGATCTATATTCCTTTCCATACCCACCATACCCACCAATTTTCTTATTGTTTACTTTCCAGATATGCATAATTAAATTTTGAATATCCCTTTTTAAATAAGGATTGCTCAATAAAAATTAAAACAATTAGAATTTATAAATTCTTCGTTGTTTAACTCATTTTTTTAAGAATATATAATAAGAATCCGTTTAAGAAGTTTTAAGTTCTTCTATTTGTGCTAAAAGATCTTGTAATTGATCGTCATTTAACGATTTCCCAATGAAACTTTTCTCTAAGATCATCCTAAGCTCAGGAATATTATGAGGATCGATATTTACGATGCTTATAGCGTAATTTTCTTCGATTTCATATTTTTCTATTAAAAATTTTTGAATTTTAGTCGCATCTTTCTCGCTCATTTTAGCAAATTTATTTACATAATTATACGTAATTTCTTGAAAATGAGTAAGTCCCTCTTCAGGGTCAATTTTTTCTTTTCTTTCTTTAACTATTTCCATCATTTTTTTTACTTCGGGTATAGAAATAGTTTTTTCACTTATTTTGCGTCCAGACATACAAATCACTGATTTTTTAGCTAATATTACAAATTATTTTGCAATTCCCTTATTAGTTCGTAAATGTTCCTTTCCAATTAATAGCATTTTCTTAGAATTTCCTATTTTAACCTCAACTTCGTAGCAGCGTCCTCTTTTACCGATAACCGTGCCAGTTAACCCATGATATCTCCTGTGGGGGAATCCTCTCTTATGTTGCGATGGGTCGGTAATAACATCCACTTTATCGTTGATTTCATAATCGATTAAGTATTTTTCTATAGAACCCAAACCTCTATCTCGTACATTTTTCCTATGTCTTTGACGCGATTTATTCCTATAACCTTTATGCAGAGTCAAATTGCTTCCCTTCGCTATATTGAATTATTTTTTATTTAAAAATCAAGTATTTTAGACAAAATATGAAACATAATTTATTTATTTTTTGATTTAACAACTTTAACAAGTTAACTAACATATTTTTAAAACATCTAGTTTCTTACAAACGACAGAAAAACCAAATATTTCAGTAATTGATGGCGTTGTTCGTCCATTGTCGCCGCTTATGAGTTCTTTAATGTAAGTTCCTCCTTGAGTTTCTATAAGAAATTCAAATATGCCTGGTTTAATGAATTTTCCTTCCAATAGATAGATTTTTTTTAGTCTAATTTTATCGGCACGACGATGAGACACTCTGATAGGTGTCCTTTGATGTATTTTTTTGTTTTCAAGCGCATTTTTTAACTTTTTTAATAAATTTCCAAAATTATCTTTTGTTACTTTCTCATTAGAATAAGTCAAGGCTCTATAAACCTTTCTGGTGTTTTCAGCGTCTAACTTGAGATTTTTAACTTGTTCTTTATTGCTATACTTTAACTCGTTAATTCTAACTTTTTTTTTGTTTCTTTTGTTTACTTTTTTTTGTATTCTCTCTAGCTCTAAAAATCTAAATTTGGGTTTTATTAGTTCTAAAACGAAGGGTCTACCTTCTCCTAACATCCTCACATCAATGTCTTCTCTCCCAGCCCCGTGGAACTTTGATTCTTCTGCTCTTGCTTCATTAACGAATTCTGGACTAATTATTTCTTCTACACTAGTTTTATATTGCTTTCCAGAAAAATTGCACTCTTCACATCCTTTTCCTCTACATGTCCTACAATCCCAATGAGTTTGTGGAATCCCCCTAAGAAACTTATTATATCGTCCATAGATAAAAATTGATCTTATGAGCAAATTTATTTCAAACGAGTCAAGTTTTAACGAGTAAACAACCGTTATATCTGGCTTAGCAAATTCTACGGGTTTTTCTACAATTATTGATAAACATTTTCCAACTTCTCGGTTAAAATGACTTTTAAACGACTCAGAATCCAGTAAAGTGAATTGAGATTTAAAGTTATCTTCTTTGTTGACAATTTGAGAGTTAACGGTAGTTCCTACAAGAATGTTTTTGAACTCAATATTTTGGAGTTTTTCTTCTGCTTTTTTGGCATATTTATGGATATGGGAAAAAAGATCTTCACACAAATAACATTTTTCAAGTATACTAACCTTGTTATATTCAAAACCTTCTTTCTTCAAAACGCTTTGAGCGGGCGAGTATAATGCTTTTTCTGCCAGCGTTCTTAACTTAACGATAGCACTTTCGTGATCTCCGTCTCGGGCTAAATATGTTCTGTGATTTTCCATAGTAATTGCCAGCAAGAGAGAGAGACCTCTATCGTAATTGGTTGTATCAGTTCCTAACAAGGAGAACATTCTACCTAAACAATGTGGGCAAATGTAATATTCTTGGTAAATCTCTAAAACTTTTTCAAAAATATCCATACTCTATTAAAATAATTAGGTATTACTTTTGTTTTTAATGGTCTTTCAGTTAAAAAAAAAAAAAAATGAAAAATGAATTTTTATTTTTCCCATTCGAAATCTAGTTCGACAAATTTTCTTGTATAGAAATAAGAAACCAGTAAGATTAGAGAACATATTGGACCCCAAATGACCAATCCTATTGAAAAAGTTGAGATTCCTACCGTAACATCAGGCAATTCTAACAGAAGGCCAAGCAAGAAAACACCAATTGCTTGGAAAATATTAAGTATTATACTCGGAAAACCTGTATAAACGCCTGCTTTTAATTCTCCAGTAGATTTTTCGTCATCTTCGGCAATGTCTGCATATATGATATATGGAAATAGGTACCACCCGCCTAAAATTAATCCAATTCCGGTTATAAAGAATATTCCAAGTATTAAATTAGGAATTGCTCCAATTAAACCTAGTAATGTTATAGGTAGAAAAACTACTGCAATTAAAAAGATAAGCAAAAGTGTTTTCTTTTTCCCTATTCTCTCTATCTGTTTTCTCCATAAGTATAAAAATACAAAGATACTTAGAAGAAATATAACTGCGACAATGATATATTCTGTGCCACCTAATGATAATACAGATTCGGTATAAGTTAACATCACTGTACTTATTATTGACCATCCAAAGCCTGAAATTCCTTGCATGAGAACAATTTTTAAAAAATTTTTATTTTTAACTATAGTTTTTAAATTATCCCATGGACTAGATTCTATTTTATAATTTGGTTCTGTTGGCATTATAAATACAATTAGAATAAAAAGTATTGAAGCAATAAGGCCAAATACGACTACGATCAATAGAAATACCAGAGGAATATCATTAGGACTAGCTGCTACTTCTTCAAATACACCTGTAAAAACAAGTAAGGTTGTGAGTGCCATTAACCCATTCCCTATAAAATTAAAGGTGTTTTGGGTTTGAGATACTTTGGGGCGCTCAGAAGCAAGAAAAACTTCTGCCATCCATGCCTGATAAGGCGTTGTTACAGCATAGCTAAATCTAAAAATTACATCCCAAATCAATAACCATATAAATAAAATATTTTTATCAGTCATATCTGGCAAAACTAATGCTGGTAACAACAGAAATATAAATGAAATACCCAATAAAGGACCAAATATTATTAAATAAGGCTTTCTTCTCCCTAGTTTAGTATATTTAGCGTCACTAAGCCATCCTAATAAAAATTGTCCCGCAGCAATACTTAAATAACCCATTGCTAAAGCAAAACCGATTAAAATTGAGTCCAAACCATATCCTAGATAATAAAGCGTAAATAGAGCAAAACCTTCGATTCCTAATACTAATGATGTGCCTAACCTTGGAAATCCAAAAATAATTCTCTTTCCCTTTGTAGTTTCAGTTCTTTCTAATTCTGTATCGCTCATAATGATTCAAATGTTATTATTTAATTTGCTTTTATTATTAAATTAATATTATTTATAGATTAGAGAATAATGTATTTAATATTTATTATCAATTTTGCTACAGAAAAATAATTATATAGAAAAAGTTGGATTCTTTTGAAACATGAATAGATTTTCAAATTAATTAATCTTCTTCTTCATTCCATCCGAGATCTTTTAAAACATTTTCAAAGGTTGCTGACTCTTTATCTAACACAAATTCAGTTTCATACTCTGAAGCACCTTCTACAAATTCAGAATTAAAATCGGGTGGAGGAAGATCTTCGAGTGAAAGCATCTCATCCTGTAAAGGCTGTTCCTGTACGATTTGAGGCTCTTGAAAACTGGGATCCTCTTCAATTTCCATCGGAGTATAATCTTCAAGGGGTACTGGGGGAATTTCGTCGTCATAAACTTTAAATTGTGGTTCAATACTTTGAGTTGTTGGAGAAATCGGTACATGAGTTTCCATGCCCTCATCTGCTTGTTCTAATTGCTTTTCATAATCTAAGCCAAGAGATGAGGGGATTGAAACAATATTACTTTCTTTTTTAGCTTCGACATCCGCGATATCGCTCCCTTCTTGTTCCCAATCTTCTAAAAACCCTAATAAGCCGTCTAATGCTGCCTTATCTTCTTCGATACTAGGTTTAACTATTTTAACTACTTCCTCTTTTTCTTGCTCTTCCCTTAGTTTAGCTCTTTCGGTTTCCTCTAAAGAAAGAGTCATTTCAGTTATTTCCTCTCCTGAGATTAATATATTCAACTTTAACGCTAATTCGCGTAAATAACCAAGGTAATAACCTATTCGGTATACATTTTTTAAACCACCAAATACAAGATATTCGTCGTTAATTGCTAAAATAACACTATACCCATATGTATTATGAAGAATAATTTCTGTTAAAGCGCCATGAGCTGTTGCTTCACTTAACCTCAAACCCAAATCTATTAATGCGGTACTCGAGGCGGAAGTTGCGTCTGCATCAAGTTCACAAGAAGTAGAAGAAGCTACTTTCATACCAACTCTAGATAAAACAGCTAAATTTTCTAAATCGGTTTTATCTTCCTCGAGCCTCAAAATTTTCATCATATTTTCGCGAATACCTTGCACAAGGGACGACATTTTAAATCAAACTGTTTTTTTGGTTAAAGTTAATTAAAATTCAATAATTATTATATTCTCTTAATTTATATCATAAAATCTATATTAATATATTTTATTATAATTGATTACATAAAATCATTTAAATTCTTTTGATTAGAGAGAGAGACAGAGAGAGAGCTAACATGTTTATTGAAGGAATAACCAGATAAATTGGTTATTATTTTTTTAATTTCTTCTACAACCGCTTCTGCGGTCAATTTATCTGTGTCGATTATGAATATTTTTTTAGTTTGAGTTTTGGATAATAGAAATTGATTGTAATAGGAGAGAATTTTTAACAAGTACTCTTTGTCGCTTTCATTCCACTCTTTTCTGATTTTATCAATTGAGCCTCTTTGAATAATTCTTTTTAATAGCGTTTTGGGTTCAGCTGTAAGATATACGATGTAATCTTCTTTCCATTTAACTGATTTATACATATCAAGGATAAGGTTATAATCCTTTTCCTTAAGATACAAACTTTTAGAATATATTAATACACAAATAGATGTCCGATCTAAAAAAATAACTCTGCCATTATATAGGTTATCAAAATTCGTGATATTTTTATTTCTTCTAATTAATTGTTGAAGAAAATGAATTTCGCTGCGGAAACCAATTTGTTTGTCGCTAGACCCAAATGGAAAAGGAGGGATTTTTATGTATCTTTCTGGAAAAAATTTAAATTTGTTATTGACTCCCAAACTTTTTTTTAAAAGATTAAAAATAGTAGTTTTTCCAATCCCATGAGCACCAGCAATAGAGATAATAACATTATCCTTGCTTCCTTTATTTGTGTAATACCTTTTACCCAATCTCTCTTTCTCCAAATTGTTTAGATCGTGTCGTATTTTAAATAATAAAAGTTACTAATAATACCACTAGAGATATGTGATTTTTATTATTATAAAATTTTATATTAAAGGATAATGAAAAGTGATCTTATATTTAAAAATACACGATTAAAATAATAAGAGCAACATTGTAGATGATGCTGGCAATAATCGTGGTGAGAATATTTTTATTAACTTCATATAGTATACCTAAAAATATAAAAGCCATGAGATTTACTAAAAAGAAATATATTCCTATTGGTAAAGTAAAAAATAGAAAAAGAACTGAGTATATTAGCGCGATTATAAAAATTACTGAAGACCTACCTAGTAAATCATTTTCAAAACGTTCTTTTAGAGTATTATGTAACACTCCTCTAAATACTAATTCTGTTGAAATTGCAGATAAAGATAAAACAACCATAAGCAAGATTACCCAGATTAAACCTGCGTTTTGGATTACCAGAGATTGCTCATCTAAATAAGAAAAAATAGGAAAAAAATTTATTCCGGAGTCGTACATAGATTGTATTAATAAAGAAGAGAAATTATCAATAATTACTAATCCTATACTGCCGATTACGCCAATTAATAGTGCAATTAAAAATGGTCGTGCTTTAAAATTTATCCTTAATTTTTGAAAATTATGTTTTTTTGAATAAATGTACCATAAGGGATATAACCCGAATATAAGGTCTGGAATTTGGCTTAATAGTATTGTTGTAATATTTAAATCAATCTGATCAGAGGGGTCTAATGGGAAAGCTAATAACATAGTAATTAGCAATCGAATTATGATATATATCATAAGGGAGTTACCAAAAACGCTAATGCCCTCTCTAAAATTCCAAGTATCTTTTTTTATTATAAATTTTTGTTCTGGCACAAATTTTTTATTCTTAAAGACATAGCCTGTTTTATTTAGATGTGTTTCACTTGATTTTGCTTTTTGAAGTTGTGGTATCTCTTCTAGCTTAGTATTACATATCGGGCATTGTTCTAATACAGAAGAAGTTATTATTGAACTACAACCAGAACATTTTCTTGAAACAATTTTTTTTTGAGGTGGTTTTGGACCGATTTTCTGAATAGGAATTTTTTCTTTGCTTGGCTCGATTTTTACTACGAGTTTTCCACATTTAGGACAGTAGATTTTGTTTTCTTCAATTCGGGTCCCACAGTACACGCAATGTTTTACTAATTGCTGTTTTTCATTTTCTTTTGACATTATACTCAAAAAATTAGGGCATTAATTTCTACAAATGCGCACTTAGTTTATTATATAAACTTAAAATTATATAGTTTATTGTTATTTGAAATAATCAAAGAGTTATTGTAGTTAAGGATTTATTTTTTTTTTAGTTATTGAGTAAATTTCCATAAGTAATAGATTATGATAAAGCGATATCGAATCAAAATATCCTTCTCCTAAATCAGATTGATTAGCATGAACTAATGCTAGTTGAGCATTAAGAGCAGATCTCAAAAGAAACTCAATTCCTTTATAAATCAAATTAGGACTCCATGCCCCTCGAGTAGGATTAGCCCACCATGTACAATCCGAACAAATTCCTTTATCATAAAACCATCTAGCGGTGTTATAATAATTTTCTACCTCCCAATCTTGAGTTAAATCAAGATTTTCTAACAAGGTCATTATATTATTTAAGCTTCTCATTATCTTCCAATATAACTTATGGATACTATTATCAGGATGATCCCACAATGGGAACGGGATGTTTGCCTTTATATCCTCATGAGTAGTGCTCCAACTTGAATCTCGTGGAATTATTTTTTCTTTATGAATCGGAAAATATTTATCTAAATCGGATATAAATACAATCTTAATTTCTTTCTGAGAGTTAATAAGTTCAAAAACTTTACTCAAAAAAATTCTTTCATATTTCTTTATATGATGACCGAATGTCTCAGAATCCATCGCAGTGATAATATATTTGTCTTTATCCTTAGATTCTTTTTTGTCTTTAAAAAGATCATTTATATCTTTGACAAATTCTTTTGCATTAATATTATTAAATGAAATTTTGTTGCTTAAAATATCGTCTCTAAAAAACAACTGTAATCCATTTGGAGAACAATATATGTAATCGTAGGGCCATTTTACTGGGCAAGCTATTCCGCTCATTATTACCCATTTATAGCCTAACTGTTTAATGAATTTAGCAACTTTAGAGTTAATAGACATTTCGGGCGGAAAAAAACCTTTTCTCTCCCATTTTTGAAATTCCAACCTATTAATCTCCTCATTTAATTGAATCTGGTTTTGAGCTTCTTTTTCGGGTATTAATGGAAGAATAGGATGAAATTTTGCGGTTCCAAGAATTTCAATTTTGTTTTCAGAAACTAAATTTTTTAATAACTCCAGCGTATCCTCTAAATCAAATTCATGGAACATTTCAATAAGATTACTATTTATATTTAGACTGATTTTGATATTTTCATGTTCTTCTAGCATAGAAAATAAAGGTTTATAACACTCTTTATTAATTTTTCGCAAAACGCCAACATCCTGATATGGAGGTTGGTAAGCATGAAGCATTGGTGCCCAGTAAATTGTCATATTAATCAAAAGGTTTTTGTTTTATTTTATTAGGATTTTATAAATTTATTTAATTAAAAGATTATTTCTCCAAAATTGATTCTTTTATAGCAGTTCCAAAATGAGTCGCTCCGGGTCCAATATGTACTAAAACCTCGTCGCCAATTTTAATAGCAACAACAGATTTAGCTTTACCATCCGGAGCCACTAACCGAATTGTTTCGGCATTTTGACATATACAACTCAGGGGGATTTTTTTGTTACCTTCAGAAACTTCCAATTCAAATCTCAACATTGGTCGAATCTCTATTTTTACGCGTCCAATAGAAACATTTCGAGCTTCCCCTTTATAATTTACAGCTAGAACTCTCTTACCACCTTTTAATTCGCTTAAGTAATTTGTTTGGTAGATCTTTTCAGGATCATCGTTGGGAACTAAGATATAAGCGGATACGTCACCTGCGTTGACACGAAATGGTCTAGAATTCACAAAAGTTGTTTCAAATGTTTCAGAATGTATAAGTACAAAACCACGTGCCGTTGAACCAACAAGAAATCCCTCACCAGGTTGTAATAAAGAGGTACTATCT
>DAOUUT010000259.1 GCA_030668025.1 Promethearchaeota archaeon | reverse complement strand
ATTTTAAGCTTTTTCATCTAAAATCAAGCGTTGTTTTATTGAAGTTACAACTTTTTAAGTTAGTTGTTTAAATCCATCTTCAGTTATTAAAATCGTTTGTTCACTTTGAGCAACAAATTCTCCTTTTTGTTCCGCTAATACATAATGAACTTGTATTTTTCCTTGTTGTACTAGTTCTTGGAGTCCAAACATTACTCCCATTCTAAAATCTTTTGCTAACCATCTTTCTGCAAAAGGAAGCGTCTTATAATTCTTATTTATGTGCCCTAAAATTTGTTTAGATGTTTTTCTACGTAGAGGTACTCTTCCTGCATATGGGTTCAATTCGTAAATATAAGAATATTTGGTATTATGAACTGTACCTTCCCCCGTCGATGCAAATATTTCTATAGCAAAGACTTCACCTTCTTCCATTATATCTCCACCTTGAGTACCTAATTCGGGCAACCTTTTTTTTCCATGAACGGTCCACCTTTCAATTTGATGTCCACCAAGTTCTTTTATCGGATTAAATTTAAAACCTTTTACTATGTCTTCAATTTTTTTACCCAATTCTTTCGTGTTGATTTTAGGTTTAGCCATCATTTTTGCGGCTTCTAGAGCTACTTCAGTTGCTTGAATTATGTTTTCAAGAGATTTCTCGTTGTTAAAACTTACGGTAAAAGCTGTGTCCACTATGTATCCGTCAATATGAACGCCTAAATCGATTTTAACAATATCTCCTTCTTTAATAGTAAGGTCATCGTCCTTTATCGGAGATGTATAGTGAGCTGCGATGTTGTTTATACTAACATTAACGGGAAATGCCCACCCTCCGCCTAATTCAACGATTTTCATCTCTGTGTTTTCAACTAAATTTAATACTTTTGTTCCAACTTGTATTTGCGGCTTAATGTGCTGCTTTACTTCTTGAGCAATCTTTCCAGCTTTAGTAAGAGATTCGATTTTATGTTTTTTCTCTTCTTCTTCTTCTTCTTTATTGATTTTTTTATCAGATCGATTTTTCAAATTATTATTCTCAGTCATTAAAATATGTAAATGTAAAAATTGATAAAAATATTTTTTAAATAAGTGATTTAATTTTATAAAAAAAATAAAAAATAAAAAAATAAAGTAAACATTAATAATTAAATAAAGTTAATTTTAATATCATACAACTTAATAATTTATCACTTACTAGGTTGATTTGTAATTGAGTGAAAATATTATTTAGTTAATGAAACCTTCGTTTAAAAGAAAGGAGGCAATCATGGATGTCTGAGAATATTAGTGAACTCACGGATTTATTAAGAAAATTATCGGCTGTAAATAGCGATATCGAAGGATCCGCAATAGTAAGTGTTCAAGGGCTTCCAATTTGTTCCGTTTTGAGTAGGGATGTAAACGATGGGATTGTTTCTGCCATGTCTGCCGCTATACAGAGCGTCTCAGAGCGTGCAGTTGAGGAGCTTGAGAGAGGTGAATTAAAAAGAATACTTATTGAAGGGTTAAATGGGATCATAATTCTCTCTAAAGCTGGTGAAAATGCTATTTTATGCACTCTTTGTAGTGCTAATGCTAGCCTAGGGATGGTTTTTCTAAATATCCAAAGCGTTTCCAATAGAATTGCGGCTTTATTAGATTAGGAAACGTGTTAAATTAATAACCTATTTTTCAAATCCCGATTTGCATCGACCCTTTTCTATCAAAATAAATGAAAAAAAAGAAGATTATATTTAATTTTCTTTATGTTGCTATTCTGATTTTGCTTTAGAATCTCGATAAGGATGTTTCTCGAGGTAAGCGTTAAGTAGAGTCATGAAACCGTTGCCAATTCCGCCACCCATAGCCCCCAAAATTGCAGCTAAAAGGATTATGAGTATTAAAATTAGCCAACCAAATCCTTCTCCAAAAATTAACGCTCCAAACTGGTCAAGTATAACATACGCGTTTCTTGTAATCACTCCAACTAAAACATAAATCCCCCAAGAAAGTGTAACTCCGATAAAACCGCTTAGAACCCCATATTTTAACGATTTATTAAGCATTCCTGCAACAATACCCGGGATTATGACTAACTGCCAAACTGGAACTAGTGTTAATAGCATAGTTAGACATAAAACAACGACTACACTTACGAAAAAAGTTCTCCTTTCTATTTCCATTTTTTTAACCTCCTATTGGAAAGAAAAATAATTGAGATTCAATTGAACTAGTAGGAAAGTTATATAATGTATTCGCAAAATATTGATAGTGGTATTTTCCTTGTAAGAACAGTTGTTCTAGTTGATCTGAATAATGTTTTGAGTTTGAAAGCCCTCGTTGCCCCGATGGAATAACGCTTAAAGAGTTATTTAGGTTGCTAAAGTCTATAATTAAGCGTTCAGATGCTCAACCTCTCGCGATTCCGACACCGTTGTCAATATTTACCCAAGCTGGATTGATAGTGTACCCTTCTCCATCAGATTCATAAAGGCCTTTACTTAGTGGATCTAACCCCGTAAGAGATGGAAAGTAAAGTTGATGTAGATCGCCCCACCTCCAAGTTGATGGGTCGGCAGAGCCATAAAAGCTTTCTAACCAGTCGATTGTGGCGTCTAATGCTAGCATCATTGTCTCGTTTCTAGTCTCAATATTCAATGGTGTAGAAACATTATCAAACCAATGGGAATATTCGTGTTCTTTCATTAAATATTCCAATACCACTATTCTTGTCTGTGCAGTAAAATTATATGTTTCCTTTTCATCATTAAAAGTAAAGTCTTGGAAATAATCTCTCCACTTGCGGTAAATAGTCGGTGCAGCTTCGTCTTTATCCATTACAAATCGCCAACTCTCTAATTCTGTGAGAACATTATTTATTTTTGTAGGAGGTGTAAGACCATAATGATCGTTAATCACTTCAATTAACTCTGGTACAAAAGCTCTCGCAGCCGTTGAATTCACATCATTTTGGATGGCTTTCATACTTTCAATACTAATAGAACCATCAGCAGCATTCATAAGTAGTTCATTTATCCTTCTGGCTCTATATCCATCTGCGTATTCATTTTGTAAGAAATAACTATTGTATTCTGGTCCTGCTATGATTTGATTAGCGGAAGCTAAATATTTCTGATTTGGATTTAGAGAATTAGGCAAATCTTCGAAGGGTATGTAACCAACCCATTCCCCCTCCCCATTGGAACCGTTGTATGGAAGAGTTCCATTACCAAGATGACCCAATGGAATTTTAGAATCGTCTCGAATTGGAACTTTTCCGGTTGGTCGAATAGCAATATTTCCATCAACATCTGCATAAACTATATTTTGAGCGAGGAGTGTCCAGTCTTTTGAGGCTTCGTCGAAATCTTCTCTAGTTTCCGCTCGATCGAAACCATTACCTGCCAAGATATTGAAGAAATAACCGTTAGCAGTCCATTTTGGTGCTAAAACTATATCTCCTAAAGATTTAGGCAATCCAAAATCGCGTAAATCGCTTAACACTGGTCCGTGAACAGTTTGTCTAACAGTTAACTCTACAGATTCTTGACCTTTAACATTAATGTTATAACTTTTTTCAGTATATGGTGTTGAAGTCCCGTTGTAAATGTATTGATTTGGTCCGTCCGTGTTGTAATAGTACCAGTCTAAAACATCATATCCCGTGTTGGTGAACCCCCAACCGACCCTTTCGTTATGACCTACGGCAACACCAGGCATTCCAGGTATTATAAAGCCATATACATGATATCCGGTATCTTCAGCTTTTAAATGTTGCTCATACCATACCCCAGGCATCATCCAACCAAGGTGCATGTCGTTGCATAGGATTGGTGCGCCGGTATTGCTTAAAGTGCCATTTACAACCCAATTGTTTGAACCAATTATTTGATCTTTTTGGTTTTCCATCAAGGTTTTCTCCGAATCAATTTTTTGGACATTGTCTAGGAAGTTCTGAATTTCGGTTTTTAAAGCATTACTAGGATTTAAGTCAAACCCAGCTTTCATTGGACTTTCTGGGAATTCTCCGTAGTCAGGGATAATAGGAATTTGGTAAGGTAAAGTAAGTCCAAATAATTCGTTATAATAAGTGAGATTAACCTCGTTTAATGCAAGTAGAGTGGTGTATCTATCCAAATCGTAATAATTCCAAGACATTTGTCTCGCCATTTCTTGGACTAAACATAAAGTATCAATAGTACTCCATTCAGTAGGTTCGAAGCCCATTAAATGATATTCTAATGGTTTGACATCTTCGTGCGACCCAATGAAGTAATTTATTCCATCTACATACCTTTCGAAGGAGCTAAAGTATTCGAGCGTTCCATTATTATGCATTTCCCTAAACAATTCGTCGGTTTTAATTGCCCAATCTTCCATTCCAATAGCAAGCATGAATTTATCTACAGTTAATAAATCCTCACCTAGTACTTCTGACAATTTTCCTCGTACTTGACGACGTGTCATATCCATTTGGAAGAGTCTATCCTGAGCATGACAATATCCTTGAGCAAAAAAGAGATCTTCCTCGTAAGAAGCATAAATATGAGGTATCCCCCATTCATCGCGTATAACGGTTACTTCCCCTCTTAAACCCTGAATGTTTAACCGTTCTGCAGCTGGAATCTCACCTGGAACATTCCATACTCCGTTTCCGGGAAATAGTAGGTCCCCTAATGGGGGCACCCCCATTAATGGCAATGAAAAGATAGTCATTAATATGATAGTAAGCGGAATAAAAATCGACAGTTTTGTTATTGCTTTTTTTGTTAGATTACCCATAATAAAACCTAAAATTTAGATAGTTTTTGTTGAATTTATTGAATTAAATTTTAATATTAAATTGTTCAATTTGCTATAAAAATTATCCATTTTTACAAAATAAAGGATTATTTTGAATGAAATATTAATTAACCTTTTTATTAAGAAAAATTATTGAATTCAATCAAGAAATAATTATAATTATAAATACAAAATCCTCAATATAATATATAAAAATTTAAATAAAACTAAATTAAAAAAAAGATGTGATATCAATATGGTTGATGCGTTAGGTTTATTAGATGGTTTGACGGCCTCGGGTATT
>DAOUUT010000218.1 GCA_030668025.1 Promethearchaeota archaeon | reverse complement strand
TTGAAAGAAATTGGCGTAAAGCACGCGGTTTTATTAACTTTTGGAAACAGATACATATTTCCTCAGGCAAAATTAGATTTTCTTAAGAACGAATTAATATCAAAGGCTCAAAGAGCTAACATTGAAAATATCATGATTGATACAGCAGTATTAGACTTACCTTCGATTGCGATTAATGTTGAGACAACGAGGTTAGTAAAATCGGAATTAGGATTACCCACAGGTTTCGCTCCCGCCAACGCAATTTATGGATGGGACTTCGTTAAAAAATACGGCGATTCGTCTAGATGTGGTGGTATTGCATCGTTAATGGCATATTGCGTTAACGCTGGAAGCGATTTTGTGCTATTTGGGCCGGTCAAGTTTGCTAAGTGTATTATTCCCGCCATGTCTCTCATTTCTGGAATTAATTCGTATTATCGAAAAAGAATTCTACGAAAAAAGATTTCAGATCGGACTCCACTTAAGCACATATTTTAAGAGATATACCTTATTAGTAAATCTTGTGTACGATCGAGGAAATCTTGAATATTTTTGTTAATTTTTTCTTTTGTGTTCTCGTTGTCTAATAAGAAAAGAATGAACATTTCGTAATGCAAAACCTTAATTTTCTTAAACAAAATAACTGAGTTTGAAACTTTAAATATGGCTTCGTCTTTCTCTGCAGCCTTATATTTCGAAAATATTTTAAACAATATGGCAAATTGTGGTGCTACAACCTCGAATACATTTAATAAGTCGTCAGATTTTTGCATTTTTGTGATTTCCATTGCCTCAGGGGTATAATATTCAGCTAATACTAATCCATCGTTGCTTAACAAGAGAGCCAAATATACATCAGATTTAGACGAAAATATGTGAAGGTTATGTTTGATCAAGTCTCTATTTGGACTTAATTTGGCTATACCTGATGAAAATGCTCTTAATATGGTAAAGATTTGAAATACGCTTGTTACGTAAATTTCAGGTTTTTTATCTAAAGAGATTTTAGCTAACTTCTTTTTTATTACTTTAAAGTTGTTATTAATTTCTTTAGAGTCAATTATGTCGGGGTCTCCTTTCGAAAAAATGTAGATAATTGGAGTTGCCTGATCTAGATGTGCTAATGCTTTTTTCATATTTTTAAGGTATTCAATACTTTCTTCAAAGCGGGCTTCGTTTCTTATATCAATGAAATAGAAAAGCAAATCTGCTTCGAACAAATAGATCTGGGCTTTATTAAGATATTTTTCGTGGTATGCTTTTTGACCACCTAAATCCCAAAGAAAGATCGTAGCCCCTAGTGCTTCTATTGAACTTACATCTGCCCCTCTAGTAGGTTTTAATCCAATCAACTTTGAAAATTTTCTATCTATTGAAAGCAAAAAGCTCGTCTTCCCGCTATCGTCAAGACCCGCGAATAAAATTTTCATTTTTCTTTGCGAGGTAGTAGGTGTTGATGGTGTTTTTTCAATTGTGATTATTTTTTTTAATAAGCTCTTAAAATAACGTTCTACTTGCTCCTGTGGTTGGAACTTTTCAGCAATTATTTTATCAAAATGGTTAAAGAAATCGAGAACAATATTTTTTAGTCGATTGATGTTGTTATATAAAAAGCCTCGTTGATTCTCGTCTACTAATATGCAGAAAGCACTTGCTAAAGGAGCTTCATCAAATTTTTCAACAAAATGAAAAAATGTAAGTGCTGTTAAATGAAAATCTGGAAAGGGAATAACTCCAAAGTATTGGTATTGCTTTAACATAGCTGAGTCTTTATTAATTAACATCCCATTTCCGAGGAGTAGGCTTAAGGTTTTAATTGAGATTTGCATATAATCTCTTAAAGACAATTTAAGCCCTTTTCCAACTAACCTTTCTCTGTTTTCAGGTCCTGTATCTTTCCCCTTAATTGGTTTAGGAAACATATAAATTGGTTGAGGACCTAATTTATCATAGGCGCAAAACACTAGTCCTTCGACTATAGAAGATTCAATTAAATCATCCATTACATAGAACTTTCTGTATTATTATTTTTTAATAATAAAGGTAGGAAAGTTAATTATTTAATAATAATAGATTTTTTACTAGAACAGTAATGTTAAAAAAAATTGCTGAAAGTATTAAGAATAATAGCAACATAATTGAAAAAAAAAGCATTGATCCTATAGTTCAATTCATAAATTTAAATTCTTTTAAAAGTTCTCGTATTTTTTCAGACATAGGAGAAGATTCTGCCGCAGTTAAGAACGATAATGGAATGTACACGTTAGTAACAACCGATCGTATTAAAACTACTTTTATAGAAAAGTTTCCATTTGGCGCTGGCTTTAGTTCCATCTTGGTTGGAGTAGATGATATTTACGCTTGTGGAGGGACGCCGTTAGCGGCAAGTTTGATAATCTCCTTTAAAGAACAAAAGATTGGGCAAAAAATTGTTGAAGGGGTGTGTGCTGGCTCGAAAAAGTTTAATGTTCCGATAATTCGGGGTCACACGAATATGAAAAATTATTACGAACTAAGTACTGCGTTAATAGGAGAAATCAAAAAAGAAGATTATATATCTGCAAAAAATGCACAACCAAACGATGACATCATTTTAGCAGTTGATTTTGACGGAAAAATAGGAAAAGCAAATGTTTTACATTGGGATACAACTACGTTTAAGGAATCTGAAAAAGTTTTAAATAAAAGAAAATCTATGAATGTTATTGCTCAAGAACATCTTGCCAATTCGTCAAAGGATATTTCTAACGGAGGCGTGTTTGGAACTATTTTACAACTAATGCAATATTCTAAAATTGGCGCGGATGTAAATATTGAAAGGATTGTCATTCCTCCAAAATTATTAGAGAATGGGTATAATTTGGAGACTTACATTAAAATGTTTTTAACCACTTCATATATACTTACTGCACCTGAAGAAAAATCTCAACAAATAATCAAAATTTTTAAAGACCATAATATGTCAGCAAATTTGATTGGAAAAATTACAGAAAAAGCGGGATTAAAAATAAACAATGGTAGAGAATCTTTAGATGTTATGGATTATTAAAGATTTAATTTCCTGACTGTGGGACTCGTATTTACTAATTTTTAAGTTATAATACAAATAAAACTGTTTTTTAAACATTATTTATTTTCAATCTAAATGTCATTGAGAATGTTGTCCTTAAGGTTTAATCTAATCGATAAGAAATAAGCTACGAGAAACTCTCTCTACCCCATATTAAATGATAATTCTCGTTATTAACCTTTATTAAAGATCTAACAGGCTAAAAATCTGTTTCGGAATAAAGGTATTACATCTCGGACATTGATAAATTTGTTTTATCTCTTTAGGTATATGAGGAACTTGTTCCATGATATGTCCACAAGCTGGGCAGTAAATTGAAGAGCCCTTTTGATACGGGGCAATGAAACTACTTGGTTTTAATCTATGTTTTGTTTCCATATAATAATAATATGATTTTAAACATTTAAGTTTTTGCTTTCGATCATCTGATGGGCATTCTGCAACATTCGATGATCAATAAACTCATTTTGAAAAAAAATATTTAATTAGATATCAATAATTCTAAACAAATAAAAATATTCGAGCAATATTAGGAATTATTAAAAAATAAGATATTGAAATACAATGAGTTTTAATTTCAAAAATAAATTTAAGGGAACTGTTTCTGTAATTGGCACTAGCCAAATCGATTCAAAAACGGAGAAATTAGCTAATGAATTGGGAGGATTGCTCGCTAGAAACAATTTTGCTGTTGCGTGCGGAGGGCTTTCTGGAGTTATGGAAGCTGTTTGCAAAGGAGCGAAACAAGAAGGGGGATTCACGATAGGAATAATTCCTTTTAAAGATAAAAATTTAGCGAATAAATATGTTGATGTTGTAATTCCAGTTCCATTTTCTCAAGCGCGAAATATTGTTGTGGTGCTTAGTGGTGACGCAGTAGTCGCGATAGGGGGGAAAGCAGGCACCTTATCAGAAATATGCTTCGCTTGGATATACGAGAAACCAATCGTTGCGCTAACTGGCGTGGTAGAAGGGTGGTCCTCTAAAATGGCAGGCAAAAAAATCGACGATAGAAGAAGTGATACCATACACGGAGCAAAAACGGCTCAAGAAGCGGTTGATAAATTGAACGAACTTTTTGAAAAAGGACTTAAAAATAAGTACGGCATGCCAAATGAGTTTTAAAATAAGTTAAAAATTTGAATAAAATATTTGATAAAATATTTTTAAGGTGTTAATAATAGTAAAAATTAGTGGAGGAGATGGCTTTTCTTTTGAAGAAGCTATAATAATCTCAGATTGCAGTAGTCTCGAAGGTGTAGAACAGGAATATATTGAAGTTCGAGAAAGGCTTGGTAATTATCAATTAATTAGGCAGAGTTTACAAAACCAAGGTGATAGAATGTACGATGTCTTGGAATTGAAATTGGAAGATGGTCGAGAAATTACTTTATATTTCGATATTACAGATTTTTTCGGAAAAGGATTTGAATTTTAATATAAAGCGAAAAATTTTCCATATCCCTTATTAATGAAAAAATATCCTAAAGATTTTAATATTAAAGTTAAGGATAATTTTATAAGAATGTTTGTTATTATTATTTTTATAAGAATATGGTTGTGAGGAATTCAATTGTCAATTCAATTTTTGTCCAAAGATAAAAAAGAAAAAAAGGAAACTATAGCGTCACCTAGTAAAATTTTATTTACGGGCCTCGATAACGCAGGCAAGACTACAATTATTTACGCAATTCAGAGGGAATTCTCGAAAATCGCATTTCTAAAGCCAACAAGAGGAGCCCAAAGAAGGATATTTGAGTTTTTAGGGCGTGAAATAGCGGAATGGGACCTTGGGGGTCAATTTAGTTATAGAATAGCTTATTTAAAGAATCCGGGAAAGTATTTCGACGACACTGAGATTGCTGTTTATGTTATAGATGTTCAAAATCACGCAAGAATACCCGAAGCTATCAGCTATTTTAAAGATGTAGTAGAGCAATTTAATAAGCTGGAAATAGAGCCGAGCATCTATATTTTCTTCCACAAATACGATCCGGCGTTAAGACGTAACGCTTTAAACGAAATGAAGGCCCTTGAAATAGATTTAAAGGAAAAGATAAAAAGTGTGGTAGATTATAAGAAAGTTTTTTATTACAATACTTCAATCTACGATTTACCCTCTATTATTAAAGCCATGTCTGAAATTCTTTTGGCTCTTTACCCAAAATCGGAATTAATTGAAAAAACAATAGTAGAATTTGGCAAAAAGACTTATTCTGAAGGTGTGGTTTTATTAGACGACAATAGTCTTATCATAGGTAGTTATTACAAAGATGAGGAAACAAAGAATCTGCTTTCAGCTTCAACGCCGTATTTTTTGACACTTAATGATTCTTTTGTTTTTACTGAAGCTCAGCCTAGCCGCGAAGAAGAGGAAAATCACATGGTTGTGCAAAGATTTGGAAAGAATTTCATTTTCAAGCAACTTGCTTTAAAAGAAGATTCTACTCCGTACTATTTACTTATGCTTAAACAAGATCCAAATATTAACAAAGAGGAATTTGATTGTTTTGCTAATTTATTAACAGAAATCCTATATAGCTAACTCTTTTTATTTTTAATTTGCTTTAGCTAACATTAATAAAATTGAATTTTTATACTTATAATATATATAAAAACTTTATTTATGCGATATTATTTCTGATTTTAAAAACTGATAAAAGAGATAATCCCAATGATCATTTGTTCTAATTGTGGTGCGACTAATAGTGAAGTGAGCGGTCAGATTTGCCGAAAGTGTGGGGCTCTACTTCCCACTTCCCGTAGGCCTCCAAGAATTAGAATGGCACCTAGTAAAAAGGAGAAAAAAGAAGTTAAACCTCAAAATAGAATTCTTGATGAGAAAAAAGTGTCTAAACCACATCATTTAGACCTACAAGAGATCCCAAAACCCGAAGAAATAAACGAAATTGAGGATGATCTTATTGAAACTCAAACCCCCTTTGAATACGAAGATGCCGAAGAGTTCGTAGAGGGCGACCTGGAAGATGAAGAGGATACAGATGTTTTAGAAGAAATTGCGCCTCAACCTTATAAAGGTTCAATTATTTCGGATAAAGGAGTTTTCGGACCGCCCCGACAAGTTAGGAGACGTGCTGATACGAAACCACGGAGCGCTCAAAAATCAACCGTATCCCTATCTGAAAAGGAGTCTGTGCTTTTGAAGCAAAAACAATTAGAAGAAGATATGACAGATGTATTGTCATTTTTATCTAAAAAAATAACAGTAAAGCCCTTAAAATCTATTAAAAAACAAAAGCAAGCTATTCAAAAAAAACCAGAAGAAAAAATTCCTCCTCCTTCCAGCATGAACGAAATTTTAAAGGATTTGTTGAAGCTGGATTTACATATTGAAGCC
>DAOUUT010000294.1 GCA_030668025.1 Promethearchaeota archaeon | reverse complement strand
TTTATAATTAGGCTTTGATAAAAATGATTAGAATTTGAAATCGTAGTTCTAATTAAACCAGATAATTTGTTATTAATCTCTGTTTTTAAAATATCTAGTTCTTCTTCGCTGTTTACCCAGTTTGGTTTTAATCCGATCGTAACGAACCCAATGCGTCCGCCATACATTAGAAATTCCTTAGTTATGCCGTCTATTTTAATAGGGATTATATCCTCTTCTAAATCGTATAATTCATAAAAAATTGAGCGATTTATTACGTTATTGGAATAGATGTATGGCTCGTAAGCATCGTCAACAAGTACAATAATAGGTTTAGAAATATCTTTTTGAGCTAGCCTTAAAACATTAATAATTTCTTCTAGTTCATCCTTTTTGGGGATATATCCCGTAGGGTTATTAGGAAAACCTAAAATAAGAACAATTTTGTCTTGAATTTTTGAAACTTCGTAAATAGCGTCTTTTAATCCTTGAACATTAAATTTACTCTTAATAAAAAATTCAAAAGATTTAATTTTTGCACCAAGTAGCTTCTCAATAATGTTATCGTAGTTTCCCCATCTTTTATTTGTAGAAATAATGTAATCTCCTGGATTCAGGAGCAAACTACAGCATAAAAATATTCCATTTGTCAAACCAGACGTTATCACTGGCGTTGAAATATAATTTTCAAGTCTGTCTAACTTTTCTTTTTCTACGGTTTTATTGATAAGAGATTTTTCAATGATCCAATTCTTCCAGATTGTTTTTAGCTCTTCAAGCCCAGATATTTTAGGATATGGTACGATCTCATTTATATTAAACTTAGTATAATTCTTAATATCTTCTAAATAACAAGGGACCCATTCAGAAGTGCCTCCTTCAATAAAATCTTTTTCATAGCTGAAGGCAGACCCAAGCGTACCCATTATTTCTGCTTCCTTTTTTGCTCTTCCAGCCCAATAAAAAACCCCTTGAGGTAAATAAATACGTTTTCCTAGCTCCGATAAAGCATTATATAGAGGTGTTTTTTTAATAATTTCAAATTCCATGATTATCAAATGTAATTATTTATGGAATATAAGGTTTTAATCTTATTTCACTAGTATTTTATTAAAGAGAATTCTTATAATATATTTAAAAGAATTAAAAATTTAAAATAAACTAGAATTATATCTAAAAATGTCTGAAAAAGAAAAAGAAGAAAATATTGAGGAGACCAAACCAACAGAGAACTTAATTCTTAAGGGTTGGAACGATTTTGTTTCTAACATTACAGAAGGATACAATAAATTCCAAAAAAGTATTGAAGAAATCACTACCAATAATATTGAGCCACAGAATCAAAATCAAGAAAAGATTAATAAATTCCTTATGGATACTAAGGAAAACTGGGATGCTACAATAACAGAGTGGGGCGAAGATTTTAAAAAAACTGACAAAGATAACAAAGAATTGTGGGATAACAACTTAGGAAAAATTAACGCGTTTTTCAAAAATACTCAAGAATCTTGGGATAGTAAAATAAAAGAATGGACTGACGATTTAGAGAAAAGACAAAGCGAGACTAAGGAACAATGGGAAGCGAGAAAACAGAAAATTAACCTAGATATCAATAATTGGCAAAAGGAAACAAAAAAAGATTGGAATAAAGGTCTAAAATCATTCCGAAGAGAATTGATTAAGGGCTCCTTCATGTTCCTAGTATTTATGATACCTATCTTGATTGTCTTTGTGCTTATCATGTATTATCTCACTCAATTCTTACCGGAGTAATTTTAATATTTATTTATCCCATAATATGATAGAAATTCTCGTCTTTTCTTTCTTAATAGCGTTAACTGGAGCCCTATCTCCAGGACCCCTTTTGACATTTACTATTTATAGATCACTTAAGCAAAAAAGGGGTTATTTAGCGGGTATTTATGTCGTTTTGGGCCACGCTACAATCGAATTCGTGCTAATCATTGCTTTACTTGCTGGATCATCCTTCTTTTTACAAAATATCGTTTTTCTCATGTTAGTAGGAACTATTGGAGGAATTTTTTTAATAATTTTCGGAGTAGTTGTTATAAGAGATGTTTCAAAAACTAATTTTGATGCGACTTTCACTTTCGAGAAGGACAAAGTAAAGGGCTTTAAAGGGAATAGCTTTATTGGAGGAATCGTCGTTAGTTTATCAAACCCATTTTGGACCTTTTGGTGGGCAGTTATCGGCTTAGGTTTTATGGTAAGTTTCAACATCTCCTTTGAAAATCCGCTTGGCATTTTATTGTTTTTTATAGGTCACGAGTTAGGAGATATGATTTGGTACCTGCCTATCTCTACCTTCGTCTATTATGGAGGGAAATCTTTAAATCCTAAAGTCTATAAATATATTTTGATCGTTTGTGGTGCATTCATGATCATATTTGGCATTTATTTAGTTTTTAATATAATTTTCAATTCACCATCGATTTAAATTTGACTTCTTTTAAGCTTTAAGTAATTGCATAAGGCGCTTTCAGGAGATCAGAAATAAAAAATGTAGATATATCCTAATATCACTCACATATATATAATAAATACCAACACTCTTCTTACAAATACGAATGTAAATTTCTAAATTTATCGGATTAAAAGAAATAATTTTGTTTTAAACAATTTCAAGAATCTTGTTATTTCAATTGAAATGAATTTTTGAATATTAAATTTAAAAGTATAATTATCGCCACCATATGAATTATGAACGAAAACCAAATGATTAATTGTCCTGTATGCGGGATTAAGTTTATTCCCAGAACATTTTACCCTGAAGAATCTATTTTTTCTACGCACGATAACAAAAAACTATCAGGCTTTAATGGGTATATAAGTTCTAAAACAGTAAAACCCCCAGAAGTTATTCTGAGCACCTGGATAACCTACTGCACAAGTTGCAATTACATACTTCGCTTTGTAAAAGAAATTGTAAGAAAAGAAAAGATAATTTCTAAAAATAAAGAATCAAAAGAAGTTAGAGAAAAATATAACAGTTATTACTTCGGATTCTCTTACGGAGATTATTCACAACACCTAAACAAATTAACTGGGAAAGTTAAAAGCAAGATCGAGACCGAGTTAAAAAATTTAAATTTCGAAGTCTGGGAAAGTTTATACACCATTGACGACAATTTTAAGTTTCTTGTGCGTTTTTTTGCCAATTTAGAGAATTATTTCTCCCAGTCAGGAATGGGAAACGATAAAAACATGTCGAATAAAATAAAAAGGTCAAAGCTTCCAAAAGACATCGAAATCTCATTAATACAATTAAATAACATCAAAGACGGGATTGTTAAAGGAGACTACGAACTTTCGGGTGACGATGAGGAAAATATAGATAATATCCTCGTTGATTTCGTTTTATTCTTGATTAAAAAACATGTAAAGCCTTTAATTAGCAAAAAACAACTTGAAGAAGGGTACGAGTTTATTAAATTTGAAGATTTTGAATTCCAAATAAAAAATTATTTGGGTAATTACTTATATTCCAATTTTAATAACGATCCCTCTTCTAACAAGCAAATTCGTTTATTTATGAATAATTTATTCAAAGAGATTAAAGTCTAACCCCTTTTTTTCTATTATAAAATTTTATGAAAAATATTTTTATACGAAAGCGTCATAATTTAACTTAATATATGTCAAAATTATCAGAT
>DAOUUT010000236.1 GCA_030668025.1 Promethearchaeota archaeon | reverse complement strand
TTACAATACTTATTGAAGGTAAAAATTTCCCCACATGGAGAGAAACTTATCTTAACGAGAGGATTCAAGAAATAAATAGCTTATAATTTATAGTTCCCCATTCTTTCAATATAATGGTGATAATTAGGTAATAAAATTTTAAAATTTATTTATAAATATAATTTATATTTCCTCTAATGACGCAAAGAAGTCATAGTTTAGAGAAATGATAATTTTTTTTTTGTACAATTTATCACCCAAGTGGGTTAAAAAACGCCCATTTTACTTATATTTTTATCTCATTTCTGTTATAACGGGTTATCATTAACATTAAAAGCGAATTATGTTATTTCTATATCAAACATTGGACTAAAGATAATTTATATTAATATCAAAATTAAATTAATTAAAGATCATGGAAGTGATAAAAAAATGTCAGAAACTAAAATAAAACCATATGAAAAACCTGAAAATATCATAAATCCCAACAGTGAATTTTCGATAGAGGTACAAAATCTAAGAAAAGTATTCAGAGGGAAAAAGGGATATGATGATGTTATTGCTGTAGATGATGTCACCTTTAAAGTGAATTCTGGAGAATTATTCGGATTTTTGGGACCGAATGGAGCAGGAAAAACAACAGTCATTAATATGTTGATTGGACTTTTAACACCAACAAGTGGAACTGCAATTGTTAATGGTTATGATTTACATGATGGACTCTCTCATATTAAAGAACTCATTGGAGTATGTCCACAGGAACCATCAGTTTTTAAATTTCTTACAGGGATAGAGAACATTGAACTTTTTGGGAAGCTTCATTCAATGAAAAAAGCTGAAATAAAGGATAAGACCAATAAACTATTAGAAATTCTCGACTTATCTAAAGCAAGTAGAAGAAAAACTAAAGGATATAGTGGTGGAATGCTAAGGCAACTGAACATGATAATTGCGTTAATTCACGATCCTAAAATAGCGTTTTTAGATGAACCCACGGTAGGTATGGATCCAAGAGCACGGAGAGCGACTTGGGGGTTTATTGGATCACTTAAAACTAAAAGTAAAACCATATTCCTTACGACGCATTATATTGAAGAAGCAGAAGCACTATGTGATCGAGTTGCCATAATTGATTATGGTAAAATAATCGAAATAGGGGCTCCACAAGATTTAATAAAGAAATATGAAGTCGAAAATTTAGAGGGAGTGTTTATGAAAATAACTGGAAGAAGAATAATGGAGGGAGTATAATGAATACACAAAGAATTTTAGCCTTGTTGAAAATGGAACTTTTAAAAATCATTAGGGAACCAGCTTTCTTATTTTTAATGCTTTTATTCCCTGCGATTCTTACAATCACCTTTGGATTTGCTTTTGGCGATCCCGAACTTGGCATGGATTTTAATGTTATGGCTCCGGGATTATTTGCATATGCGTGCATATTTATAATAATGACTGTCGCACAATCTTTTGCCGACTTTAGAGAACAAGGAATACTCAAAAGACTTAATACTACGCCAATGTCGTCTACTGATTTCATGTTCAGTAATATACTTTCTAACATGATAATCTCCATGATGCAAGTTGTAATTGTTTTCGTTTTAGCATTATTATTTGGCTTTAGATCTAATAGTGACATTGTAGGAATCTTACTTGCATTTTTACTAATGGCTTTATTTTCCTTAAGTTCTGTGGGATTAGGACTCATAACGGCATCAGTTTCTAAAAGTGCAGGAACAGCCACAGGGATTTCATTTATATTTATTCTACCACAAATGTTTTTTGGAACTTTTATCCCAATAACCGATACTACAAGGCCAATCGCAATGTTTCTTCCAAGTTATTACGCAACTGATGCTTTAACTTCAATATTTAACGGTGCATCATTAACAAGTGCTAATATTTTGATCGATTTTGCTTTTATCTCAATAGTAAGTATAGCAATTATCATTATTGGTATTTTGTTATTTAAAAAATCAGGGAATAAATAATTTAGAAATAATTAACCCAATTTTTTTTTTTTTAATTTTCCTTTCTCAAGAAAACGTCAACTAAGAGCTATTTACTATAGCATGGAAGTGGAATTAAAAATAAGATAAGTTAAAAAAAAATTTACTTCAAATCAAATGAGAAAATGTTTTCCTTTCTTCTTTATTAAAAATTTCTATTATTTCGTGTCTCTTTTCTTCAAATATGTTATCAAGTAAAAAACACCAATCATAATAGCTATAGAAAGAACGACACCAATAATCCCTGCAACATAATCGTTAGTAACCCAACTTAGGAATGGTGTCCAAGGAGAAATCAAATTCTCGAGCCACTCTTCGCCGTTAATGTCGATTAAAACTCTTTCTAAACCATCTGGGTTTTCTGAAAGAAATCCAATTGTAAATCCTACTGCTATCACAAACATTAGTGAGGCAACTACGACGATTACCGTGATTAAAGGCCATTTATATCTACTAATTTCAACCATCCTTTATTTAACCCCCAAAATTGATTCAGTTAAAATAAAATCTGGTTTTGTTTTATAGATATAAAAAACAATTAAAGCAGAAATCATTGCTTCCCCAATACCTATTATTAGATGCCAGAAAACCATAGCAGGAATGGCAATTTCCATTGGAATCGCACCACCAATACCAATCTCGAAGCCACAAATGGATGAAGCCAAGACAATTGCGATGTAAGATCCAATAGCAGTTGCGATTGTCACTTTTAATTCCTTTTTAAGCGAAGTTTTATTAAAAAGCCTCACAAGCAACACCACTATATAAAATCCTACAATGCCACCAATTATCCCCATATTAAAGGTATTTGGGCCCAAAGCAGTAATCCCTCCGTCCCCAAAAAGGCTTTGAATAACTAAAATTAAAAACATAACTATAACGGACGCCCAAGGACCAAGTATAATAGCTACTAAAGTTCCTCCAACCAAATGACCGGAGGTCCCTCCTGGAACGGGATAGTTAACAAATTGAAACGCAAAAATAACTGCTGCTAATACTCCAATGTAGGGAATCATCTTTTCAGAATCTTCTTCTTCAAACATTTTGCCCATTCTAAAATATCCTAGAATCATAATAGCAATTGTAACAATCCAGAGCACTATAGTTGTGATTGGATCTAATAATCCATCTGGTATATGCATTTTTTATTTACCTATATTTTATTATCGATTAATTTTTTTGTTATGAATAATATTAAATCATAATTTAGTATTATTTATAAACGATATGATAAATTTATAAAATAATATGAAGTCGTAAAATATAGCTTTCAGAGATTAATATATAACGAATAATGCTACGAATTGCACTAAATAGTAAAAATTAAGGGAGATTAAAGAAATTGGACATAGAATTGCCTTTTAAGCACGAAGATGAGAAAAATCTTTTAAATAAGATTCATCCCCTAGTTCGTTTTATCCTCCCATTCATTTTTGTCCTCCCTTTCCTAATTATAAACGATGTTTATTTAGTCGTTACAATAATATTGGTCGTTTTAATTTTTAATTTAGCGTTTCGCTTACATCTAACAAAGATACTTTCAAAATTTAAAGCGTTACTTCCTTTCATCCTCCTTATTACGATTTTCGTACCTTTATACGTTGGAAACACCGTAATTTATCAATTAAATTTTGGAATTTCGCTTAATATTTATAAAGAAGGTTTAATTTTTGCTACAACTTTATTTTTTCGAATTATAGGGTCTATGTTTGTATTTCTGACATTTTTCATGTCTTTAACCTATTCAGAATTTATTGAAGCTTTAACTAAACTCAGGGCAATTCCCTCATTTTTTATTGGAAGCATTGTTATTATGCTTCATTACATACCAATTCTCGCAAAATCTAATAGAAAGATATTGGAAGCACAAGATTTAAGGGGAAAAAACGTCACATCGTATTGGCGGAGGCTTAAAACTCATGGATTTATAATGGGAAAGAATGTAGTAAACAACATGGAGAGAAGCGAAAAATTGTACGAAAGTCTAAAAATGAGAGGTTTTTCCGGTAAAATCACTTTTGCTTCAAAAAAGATTAAGTTTGTAGATATATCAATCGTGGTTATATTTTTAAGCGTCGTAATTTATTTCATCTATTTTATTAATTTAGAACAAATATATATGGAGGTTTTCAAATTATTCCTCTCGTAGAAGTTAAAAACGTGAACTTTGAGTATAATTCAAATTTTTCCATTAACGATTTGTCGTTAATCATAGAGGAAAATTCAATCTATGCTTTAACGGGGAACAATGGGTCTGGTAAAACTACGCTGCTAAGATTGTTGGTTGGTTTACTGAAACCAAAATCTGGAACCATCAAAATATTTAACGAAATTTTAACCAGAGATAAAAATCAATTGTGGAAGCTTAGACAAAGAATTGGTTTTTTATTTCAAAACCCTGACGACCAATTATTTGCACCAACAATTGAAGAAGATGTAGGTTTTGGAGTAAGAAATCTTGGTCTTGAGGAAGACGAAGTGAAAGAGAGAGTTGAATGGGCGCTCGAAGCAGTTAACTTAACAGAATATAGAAAATTTTCCCCGTATGATTTATCTTGGGGCCAAAAGAAACGAGCTGCTTTGGCGGGATTGCTGGTTATGAAGCCTAAACTGTTAATTTTAGACGAACCTTTCGCAAATCTCGATTTTAGATCGATTTATAACCATCTAAAAATATTAGAAACGCTTAGAAAAGAAGAAAAGATGAGTATTTTGTTCACTACTCATAATCTTTTTTTTATAGAACATTGGGCGGATAAAGTGCTTGTATTAAACGATGGAGAGGCGATATTCGAAGGTAACACAGAAGAAGGATTAAACAGCCCCAAAATTAAAAAACTATTAGGATCTTACGAAGATATTTTAAATCTTCTTAACCATAAGTAAATTAAATTTCCCACTTAAATAGAATAAATTTTTTAACTCGTCTTTTATTTTATTACATGGGAAAAATGATGATGGAACATTAGCATATTCGAGGTCACGTATGATAACCCGTGATTACGTGTGCAAACTTATGCAAACATCCTGAGTTTATTAATCAACAATTTACTGCATCAAAAATGGGCTCTTAATCAAGCTAAGGTAATACCGTGCGATGAGATTCGAGTCAGCACCCAGCGTGCAGATATGATTATGCCCCAAAAAGGCATAGAAATTACTGCCTAGCACGAGAGAACTTATTTGATTTTATGGAATAACCATTAAATGATAAATTTGTGTTAGTGTATTAGGCTACAATATATGCTGAATTTCTTCGGAGAATGTCAATATCGAGCGGGTTAATTACTTGAAAAAGCAAGTCTGGAAGATTTAATTAAACCTTTATTTTTTTTTTAATTTAAATAAACTGATAATATGTTAATTCTCATATTTATAAGGGAAAAAAATAATAAAAAAGAAAAATAAAAAATTCAAAAAAATGTGTTTAGATCGCAAGGAAATAAGAGGAGGCTTTGTGAGAACTAAAGTTTTAATTTGACGGAAAAAGAGCAAAAAAAAATGAAAAATAGAATAAAATAAAATAATATCAGGTAAAAAGAACAAGTCAATCATTCAAAATATGTTTTACGGCTTTACTGAGTGTTATGGATCGTAAAACTTCTAGAAGGAAAAAAAATCAAAAAAAATTTCCTTCGGGATAGGGAACAATTCCAGAAAATAGGATTAGAAGCCTCGAAAAAGCGTTCTAAAACTTGGAGTGGTTGCTAAAATTTAAGACGAAAAAATACGCAAAAAATGTTGCACAAATTACGCTTTTTAATTGCGTTGCAATTTACTCTAAGAAAATAATGTAAGAAAATTTAAAAAATTCCATTTTTTCCAATAATTTTCTAATATATCGAAAATTAGCAGTAGAACTAAGGTTGGCTTATTTTCTTAAAAAATAATAACTCTGGTGACGGCACCTGTAATAATAAATTTCTTCTCTTTATCTCCATTTCCAAAGTATGAGGTGTGTATTCAAACGTATCAAGTAATATTTTATGATCATTAGGCACCTCATCGACAAGATCTTGAGGAAAATTATTAAATAACTTCACTCCCATCAATAAGTATC
>DAOUUT010000289.1 GCA_030668025.1 Promethearchaeota archaeon | reverse complement strand
GGTAAGTTAAATAAGAAAGAAATTAGAATACAATTTAAAGAGATCTATAATAATTAAAGATTAATAGTATGAACGAAAATGATGGATTTTCTTTAATCAAAATTATAAAGAATAATAATTAAAAATAAGGTTAATAAAATTGCCAAAAGTTAAAGTTGGAGACATTAACATTTATTATGAAATATACGGGCAAGGATTTCCATTAGTAATGATTCGTGGACTTAGCAGTTCACTAGATAGCTGGTCACCATTTACCATTAAGAAATTATCTGAAACGTTTAAAGTAATTGTTTTTGATAATCGAGGAGCAGGTAGAACTGAACCCGTGCTAGAGATAAAATATAGCGCCAAGATGATGGCAGACGACACCATAGGCTTAATGGATGCTATAGATATAGAAAAAGCTTATTTGGTAGGTTATTCTTTAGGGGGTTGCATTGCTCAAGAAATCGTACTGAATTATGCTCGTAGAGTGGAAAAATTAATACTCACTTCTTCGTGGTGTGGACTGCCTCATGGGATTGTTACTCCTGATCCTGAGAAAAATCCGTTTCCGAAAATGTTACCATTTATGAAAGCGGGAGATTTTGAAAAAATGGCACGCATACTAACAGAAGCTCTATTTCCTGAGGAATATAAAACTGCCAATCCAGATGTCATTGAAAAAGTGGTTAAAAATTATATGGCTCATCCACCAATACCTAAAGGATTTGAAGGTCAAGCTGCTTATGTTGAGTCGTTCAATACATACGATAGATTAATAGAAATCAAGATTCCAACTTTAATCTTACATGGGACAGAAGATCTTATATTACCAGTTGAGAACGCTAAAATTTTAGCTGAAAGGATTCCTTTTTCAGAATTGTTCCTAATTGAGAATACTGGTCATGGCATGCTGACACAAGAAAAAGAATTATTTACCCAAAAAGTAATAAATTTTTTAATGGAGGAAAAAACATGAAATTTGGATTTGAAGCAATAGAGCACATCGCATTAATTAAATATGAAGCAAACCATCATTAAAATAATTAGAATAAAAATTATGAGTATGAATTCTATTCATATTATAGGAAAATGGTAGAGAAAATAACTATAAAACTACCAGCTGACCTTCTTGAGTTAACTGGTCTTAGTTCCTAAAATCTGGAAGAAAAAAGTCTTCTAATATGGATATTAGAAATATACGCAGAGGATAAGATCACTCTCTCCAAAGCGGCTAATCTTTTGAATATGAAGATTGATGAATTTCTATCAGAATTTCATAAACGCCATCTTAGACACGTTGGAGGACCTGAATCCATAAAAGAGGCTCAAAAGGAGTTTGATATAGCTCAGAAATTAATAAGTTAGAAGAGTAAAAAAAAAAAAATTTATTGTTTTAATTTAACTTATCTTTCATTTCCATATAGTAATCTAAAGAGGTGGGATTCCTTAATGCGCTTCGGTTAGCCACTTCCATACCGTGAATGATTTTTGTCACGGCAATTTCGACTTTTTTGTTGCTGAAAGTATAAGGAATACCATCTTCGGGTGCTTGAAAGATTAATTTTGGCACGTGCCTTGGGGAGGTTTTTTCTCGTAAAATTTGCCTAATTTTTGCTTGTAAATCTTCGGTTAATTCGTATCCTTCATTTAATAGAACGAACATTATTATTCGGATATCCCCGGAGTATTTCTGACCAATCACAAGTGAATCAGCGATCTCAGGTAATTGTTCTACAACGTTATAGATTTCTGCAGTACCAATTCGTACTCCAGAAGGTTTTAAAACTGCGTCCGATCGACCCCAGAAGGTAATACCGCCTGTATCGCTATGAATAACTATATAATCGCCATGTCTCCAAATCATCTTTCCTACTTCTTTATAGTAGTCAAAATAGGCCGCTTTATATTTTGTCATGTTATCGTCATCGCCCCAAAAATAGATTGGCATCGAAGGTACGGGAGCTTCACATACAAGTTCGGCCTGTAAATCTTCAACAGCTTCAGCTTTCTCAGAATACGATTCTACTTTCATCGCTAAAGCACGCCCTTGCAATTCTCCAGAATATACAGGTAATATAGGTATCGCTCCAGCAAAACAACCGTTAATATCTGTTCCGCCACTGATTGAATTGAAAAAGAGATCTTTTTTAATCTCTCGATAGACGTATTCAAATCCCTCAGGAGATAATGTAGATGCGGTTTGCGAGATCTCTCTTAATGCACTTAGGTCATATTTCTCAGCGGGTTTTACCCCAATTCCCATTAGGTAATGAATATATGCAGCACTAGTACCAAATATAGTTACCTTATGTTTTTCTATTAATTCAAAAAACCTTAATGGTTCGGGATATAGCGGATTGCCATCATACAAGAATATTGTTGCGCCCGTGGCTAAGGCACTAATAAGCCAGTTCCACATCATCCAAGAGGGTGCTGTAATATAATTAATGACATCGCTTCTTTTTACATCAGTAGATAAGATTAATTCTTTTAAATGATTGATCAATACACCACCAGCGCCTTGAACCATACACTTAGGTTTCCCCGTTGTTCCTGATGAAAACATCACGTATAGAGGATGATCAAAAGGTAATTGCTCAAATTCAAGACCAGGATCTTCCTCTTTTGAAATAAAATCATCCCAATGTACTGCATTTGGAATGTGGTTTATCTCAGGTTTTCCATCAGTGATGTAAGACACCACCACTACTTTTTCTATTGAAGGAATAGCTTCAGCAACAATTTTAGCATTCTCAGTGATATTAAATTCTTTGTCCCTATAGAAATATCCATCAACAGTAAAGAGAACTTTTGGCTCAATTTGTCCAAAACGATCGATGACTGCGTTCGGTTGTAATTCTGCGCCACATGAAGCCCAAGTTGCACCTATAGCAGTAGCAGCTAACATGGCGATAGGGGTTTCAATCAAGTTTGGAATGTAGGAAACTACTCGATCCCCTACTTTAACACCCATTTCCTTGAGAGATTTTGCTAAGCGCGCAACTACTTTATTAAGTTCTGCATAAGTAATCTGCTTCGAAACCTTGGTTTCTCCTTGAAAAACAAAAGCTAATTGGTTATCTTTATACTTAAGTAGATTTTCCGCAAAATTGAGACGACTACCAACAAACCATTTGGTTCCTGGGAAAATATTTATATCCTCAACAACTTTATCATATGGTTTGGAAGCTACAATACCTCCAAAGTCCCACATAGCTGCCCAGAAATCCTCGATCTTTTCTACAGACCATCTATATAGCTCTTTACCTCCCTTAATTTCTTGGCCATATTTATTATTTACATATTCTATAAATTTGGTGATCTCAGCGTTTTTAATCCATTCACTGGATGGTTCCCATAATTTTTTTTTATTTGAAATGATTAACTCCTCTTAATTTGTAATCTTTTAACATCATATTTTATTCGTTTATACTAATTGGTTATTGAATATTTCTATTACGATATTTTTTCTATTAAATCTTTCTGAATTGCAATGTTTAAGTGGTTCTTGCAATTAAAATAATAAAAAATTGTTGTTTTCGCTTTAGTATTTAAGAGATTTTCAACAAAAATATTCTATAAAATTTAATATTTTAACGCATATTATAAATTTACGCATCGTTTTCTTATTGTCTTCCAACTTATTAACAGAATTTATAATTCAAATTTAATTCTTACCCTTAAATACAAATAAATTACATCTATAAATATTTTAATTTGGGGTGTTAAATATTTCAGAAATGAAGATATTAAAAGAAGGTACAGGAGAGATCTTCTGTAAAAATACGCCTTCTGAAGTCAGAAAATGGACCAGAGAAAATAAATCGCGTGCTTTAATAGATAAACGTATGAACATTAAAGATGCCGTGAAAAAGTACGTTAAAGACGGTGATTATTT
>DAOUUT010000215.1 GCA_030668025.1 Promethearchaeota archaeon | reverse complement strand
TTATACAATTATGTAAATTTTGCTTTCTTTAATTAAATTTTCAATCGTATATTTACCAAAAATGCTGCTGAAGTGCTGGGATATTAAAAAAAGTAATAATAATAAAAATCTTATTTTTTTTGATTTTAAGAAGAGACATTCAAATTATTAAATGCCATATATGGAAAGAGAACATTTTCGGAAAACTCTCGCTCTTTAGATATATATAAACAATTTTTTACCATTTCAAGTACATTGCCACTAACATTTCCTAGTTTAATTGGGTTTTGAAACTCGCCGTTTTTAATGTAATATCCATTTCTAATTTCCGCTCCAAAATTACCTGATATATCGTCCGGATGTAGCCAAGAAAACTGTTCGATGTAATACCCCTCCTTAACATTTGAAATCATCTCCTCTAAGGAAATATCTCCGGGTAATATTTTTAAATTACTGATGCCATTAACTACCGTCCCACTTTCTGCTCTTCTGGCATTTCCTGTTGATTGTGTACCGTCTAAAATTGCATATTTCTGATTGTACAACCTGTTTCGAAAGACTCCTTTCTTTAAGACTTCTGTTTCCTGATGAGGATTTCCTTCTGAGTCCCATGGACTCGAACTAAGTCCTCCCTCTAGCAATCCGTCGTCGATTAATGTGATGTTATCACTTGCAACTTTGTCTCCAATATTATAGCGAGAAACTTTTTCAAAATAAGCTTCAGCGAGCGCATGGAATCCAATCACGGTATTAATTGCCGCTCTTAAGACGGATGGTGAAAAAATTACAATAGCGTCATTGGCTGGTTTAGGTTCTTCTGCTCTTAATGTATCTTTTGCTCTTCTTGCCCAATTGTTCACTCTTTCGTTAAATTTTAAATGTTCTTTCTCTTTATAATATCCATCCTCCCAAAACTCAGATGACTTCCCATTTTCTTGTGCTTTTAAAGCAAATTCAACAAAGAAGAAAGTTTTCTTAGAATCTAAATTTAAAGCATTACTATTTCTCAAGAAGTTATGATTGCTATGAATTCTAAAGCGTCCAAAAGTAGTCTTTACATCTTTTTGCTGGGACGCCTCTGATATTAACTCCTCTGCTAAATCTTTCTTAATTGCTATGGGACTGGCTAAGATTCTTTTATCTGCCGTATTTATTTCTGACAACTGTTTCTTTCCGGGAAAGGAATACTTGGTACTTGAATTAAATTTCGATAATGTAGCACAAATATCAATATTTTTATCAATTTGTCCTTTATCCAGAGAATTTCCCTTAATTACACCTATACCAGTTTCATCTTTCTTTTGGGAAAGAATCCGTATAAAATATTCAAAATCTCTAATTTCTCTCTCATTTTCGGGTTGATTTTTCAAGAATATTGTTTCATACATGTTCTTTTCAACAAGATATATTTCGTATTCTTCGATATTCTTTGATATCAATCCTTTTTCAATTAAATCTAATCTTTCGTTTGACATTTTTTATCTCACCCTGGGCTTACCAATGCGTTTTTTACTCTAATATAACTACCACCAGAAGTAACGGGAACGAGATCTTCACTACCTTTTCCACATGTTCCGCCATCAAGTTTCGTAGGGTCCTTGCTTACAGCATCGATATTCTTTAATAATTCTAGAACATCCCCACTTAGAGCTGTGGCCTTTAGAATCTTTGTTTTTTCCCCATTTTCAATTAGATAAGCTTTTTTTGATGTACATTGCATGCCCCCGCCTAGAGGATCTTCCATTCCAAAATACCCATGAACCAACATCATTCCTTCGTTGGTTTCTGAGATCATTTCATTTAGATCGTAATCGCCAGAACCGTAATAAGTATTTGACATTCTAACATTGATAGGATGGGCGAAACTTTCTCGTCTTCCATTTCCTTGAGGGATGGCACTTAATTCTGAGGCAGATCTCCTGTCATATATGAAATTTTTCAAAATACCATTTTCCACTAAAACATTGTTACCTGCTTTTATTCCTTCGTCATCAAAAAAGTAAGACCCTAATTTTTTATCTAACGATGGTGTGTCGTAGATCGTGCAGATATCGGAAGCAACTTGCTTATTTAAATGTTGTTTTAAATAACTTCGATCTCTTAATATTTGATCTGCTTCCAAACCATGTCCAAAGCTCTCATGAGCAATCAATCCCGCCATCGAGGGGTCTAAAATAATTGTTCGCTTTCCTGCTGGGGGTAATTCAGCTTTCAACATTTCAAGAGAGTTTTTAACCGCTTGTTCTAATAATTCATGATCGAATAAATCAAAAATTTCATATCCAATCTCTCCAGAAATAATTGAATAATCATAATCAACAACAGATCCTTCTTTAGCAATAGGTAAAACCATAACCCGCACGCGCGGAATTACTTGTCGCAATTTACATCCTTCATTATTGACGAAAATTCGCTCAATTAAGAGTTCCATGTATTTTATTTGAACATTTATAATTCTCTCGTCGTAACTCTTGATATAATCATAAATTTCCCTTACATTCTTGATTTTATCCTCTATAGGTATGTTCGAAGGATCGATTTTAGGCTTAAGCTCTTTGTTTAATTCCCAACCTTCGAATTCAGCTATTGCATCTCCCTTTTTAGTCAATTTTGGGATCGTATTTTTAATAACACCAATATCAGAACTCTCTTCAATTGCTACTTCTTTCCATATTCCTGAAAATGTACGAGCAACAATGCCAGATTTTTTAGTATTAATTGAAAAGTTTTCAGAGGAGGGAGTTTTTGCTATAGTTGTGGAAGAAACCGAATCGTATAAGATGTCAAAATATTGATCGCGACGATTATAGTGGTTCGTTATTTCTTCAAATTCAGAAAAAATTTCTTCGTAAGATTTGTCACTCACATAATTCACCAAATTTTTAAAATTTAAGTTAAAACTAAGTTAATTTTATAAAAAAAATTATAGTAAAATAATATGTCTGACAATATATAGGTTTATATGTTACATTCTATTAGTGTTATCTTATTCAATATCTAAAATGTCTTTGATTAACTCTTTCTTATTTTCCAAATCAGCTTGTCTTGATATCATAATCCTTTGCGCTTGTGGACTTCCTGCTCCGTGCATTGATTCCGTCCTATAGCTAACAGACGACACGCCCATTGTTAAATTTTCAATAAATCTTAGAACTTTATATCTATCTTCAGCGCATGTTTCTTCACATGTATTAAGATATTTTTCAATTAAATGCCCAATTTTCTCCGATTTTAAGTCCGCTTCAGAGGGCATTGTACAGATTAGGCCCCCAGCTAAATCTTCAGCAAGCCGTCCGATTTCGTATGGAAAACGAGTAACATTCAGTTTGCATACATTTGCCAAAAGCATATCCATTTCAAAATTACCGGCTTCTCGCTGGAACCCTAACGAACTGCAAGCAATACCACAACTATATAATGTTTCGTTTAAATGGACCATTTCCACGATTTTATCTCGTATATGAGATGCCTTTTCGGTTCCATTGTATTCAGTAATCAACGAGGTCGCACCGATGAGCACGTCGCCTACACCAACTTTGCATCCACCATAGGACTGCCGATGGAAACCAGCAAACCTATTAACTAATTTACCTGCAAACTCTATTTCTCCCTTCATAAATATTTTATCATTTGGTATAAACACATTATCAAATATTACAAATATTTCTTGGCCGCCATACTTGAAGTTTCCAATGTCTAATTTACCAACTTCCATTTTTCTAGTGTCACACGACTGCCTTCCATATACTAATGTTATTCCCTTTTCATCCGTATTGACACCAAAACTTACAGCGTATTCTTCTTCACCGGGCCGTAAAGAAAGAGTGGGCATAATAATTGCTCTATGTGAGTTTAAATATCCTGTTTGGTGGATTTTTGCGCCACGAACAATTATTCCGTCATCATTTTCCTCGACAATGTGTAAAAAAGCGTCTGGATCAGGTTGGTCTTTAGGTCTTTTGCTTCTATCTCCTTTAGTATCTGTCATAGCACCACCCACCATCAAATCTTGAGACTGCACTTCAATCCAATACTTTTTGAAGCGGTTATGATAGTCAGTTCCATTTTTTTTGTCCATTTCATAGGTTACGCTATATAATGCGTTAGCGGTGTCAAAACCTACGCACCTTTGGAAACAACACGCTGTTTTTTGACCTAATAACCTCTGCATCTTTACTTTTTTAATTAAATCGTTAACAGATTGGTGTATATGTGTAAATCTGTTAATTGTTTCACCTGTTAAATGTGAAGTGGTAGTCATGAGTTCTTTATATTCGTCCATCTGAGCTAATTCGTAAATCTTCATGACCGTATTGATTGATGGTCTTATAATAGGATGATTCCAAAATTCCTTGACTTTTTCACCAAAAATATACAAATTTACCGGTCGTTTTATGCTTTTTAAATACTGTTCTGGGGTTTTTAAAGGCATTTTTCTAATCTCTTAGATTTTTAATTTATTATTTTAAATAAAACAAGTAATGTAATTAAAAATTACTTTAATATCTCTAAAACAATAAAGTGAAAAAATTAAAGTTTTTAATCGAACATTCTTTTTGATGGTATTAATGGGTATCTTGATTCGCTTCTAAATGACGTAGCCTTTTTTCCAAAATACTCATTGTTTCAATTACATTATTCATTGTTTTATGGATTTCTTTGACGCTGTTTTGAACTTGCCCAATTTGATCTAAGATAAAAGACATTACATCTGATTTTTTTACAGGTTCAGTCAACCAAGTAATAGTATTATGTAAGAACTTCTGATTATCGAGAGTATTAATACCTATATTATCATCACTGCAAAAGATATCGATATCACCAAAAGCAACGACTTTACCTTGCCCAAATTCAGAATAAGCGGCTATTGTATGTTGTTGTTCTTTATCCTTTATCCATTCTTCTGAAGAGTTTTTAAAAATTTCTGACCAGAAATTATTTTGATCTGTCTGTAAGAGTGGTTTTGCACCTTTATTTAAGAAGAGGGAACAAGTTCCACCTATTACAACTTCTCTTAATCCATTAATAATATTATTTTTAGGAAAATTTTGAATATGTAATATACTTGAACGATTATGATTATTGGAATTTTGTTCTTTTATAAGATTCTTCTCAAATAGAATACCAAATTTAGGAGCTATATCATTCAAATTAGTTTTTTGAAGATAATCGGCTCCATATTCGCTTATAAGAATTAAATTCCCTCCAGTTCTAACGTAATTAACAATGTCCTTGATCTCGATGTTTGAAAAGTAATCGTTAATAGGATTACCCAGAACTAAAACATCAACATTTTCCAAAAGTTTTTTCGTTAAATCTTTATTCTCGTTTTTCTTAATCTTGAGATTTAGATTTTGAAGAAGTTTTGAAAAATCTGAAAAATCTGAAAAATCAATATCGAGCATTTCGTTATGATTTAAGTCAAATAGAATCGTTTTTCTCAGCATTTTTTACTATAAATGTGATAAAAATGTACCTATAAAAATTATTGTATAACTAAATCTTTAACAGATAAATTTTATAACTATTAATGAATAATCCTCTTTGGAACATATTTTAGATATAAATATCTAATAATAATACCTTATCAATTAAAAAAAAATCAAATGGTTAAAATACTTAACGGAACGTGAATTATGACTAAAAAATTTAACACTATTGCAGTTTGCGGGCTATCTTGGGGCGACGAAGGTAAAGGGAAAATAACTGATTACTTAGCCCAAAAATCAGATATTGTGGTAAGATACAACGGGGGAAACAATGCGGGCCATACGATTGAAGCAAATGGGATAAAATATAAATTTAAACTAATCCCAAGTGGAGCACCTTTAGAGAAGGAGGTAATCATAGGAAATGGTTGTGTCATCGATCCTAAGGTTTTGCTAGAAGAAATTGAAAGCTTAAATAAATTAAATAAAAAAGTAAACTTAAAACTTAGTTCAACGGCTCACGTAATTTTTCCCTTTCATGTAGCATTGGACGGGTTAGAAGAAAAGTCAAAAGGAGAGTATAGCGCAGGAACCACGAAGCGAGGGATAGGTCCTACATATTCAGATAAAGCAGGACGGTGGGGAATTAGAATTTTTGACTTAATTCATCCTGAATTATTAAAACCTAAATTGGAAAAGTTATTCCAAATTAAGAAAAATCTAATTAAAACCTACGATCCTAATTGGGATACCGATTTAGAAGCTATTTTCGAAGAATATAAAACCTATGGCGAAAGATTAAAAGCCTATGTTACTGATACCGCATATTATTTGAATAAAGCGATAGATTCTGGAAAAAAAGTTGTTTTTGAAGGGGCTCAAGGAAATTTATTGTGCATTGACCATGGCATGTATCCATTTGGAACGAGCTCGAATCCAAACGCTTTAGGCATATGTGCTGGAACGGGAATTCCTCCTAAGAAAATAGGAAAGATTGTTGGAATTATAAAAGCCTATACCTCAAGAGTAGGCGAAGGCAAATTTCCGACCGAATTATTTAATGATATCTCCGAGAAGATTAGAGAACAAGGGCACGAATATGGAACAGTTACTGGAAGA
>DAOUUT010000263.1 GCA_030668025.1 Promethearchaeota archaeon | reverse complement strand
GGGTTTGTGGATAAGTTAAGAGATAATTCGGTTGTACCATTAATCCAAATATCTTGACTATAAATTTCATATCCTGATACATCATAGACAGCTAAAGGTACTTGTTGTGAATACGCATAATCGTTCAGGGGCATGTTAATATCTTCAATTGTTAGATTTAAGATCTTCCTTGATGCATTGTAATTATGTTCCGAGAATGAATATTTTGGAAGATAGGGGTTATCGAACCACGGGAAAAAGAACCAATCTAACGATTGTCCTACTACAGCTTCGAATGCTTGCTGCATATCTGATAAAACCACGAGCTTAAATTTGTAATTCTCAAAATAATACCTTAATCCAGCGATGAAATTTGAATGTCCTATCGTTTGGCGTAATTTTTCGAAGATAAGTGGTGCTTTAGTATACGCAACATACCAATAATCAGTATTAGTATCTATACATTCGTAAATAGTTTGGTTGATCTTTGAACGCATAGCCATTTTCACAAAGTAGGTTCTAACTTCTTGAATATAAGGTGTTCTTTGGAAGTGTTCCCAATCTCCGTAATAATATTCACCGTAATAGCCAGTCGACCAACACGTAATACCTTCGTCTAAAAAGCCCACATCAATTTCGTCGTTCCCTACTAAGTTATACCACCATTGGTGGCCTAATTCATGGGCAATAAGCAATTCTAAGTAATTTCGATTATATGAAAGAGAGGTATTCCAATTGTCCATAGATTCAGTTATATAAACTTGATTTGGATATTCCATACCCCCGTACCAAGTATATTCTTCCACAACATTAAGGGTTGGATAAGGATAAGTTCCAAAAGTATTATTATACAGAGAAAGGGCTTGTTCGGCGTAATTTAAGGCAAAATTTGACCATATATCGCCAGATTTAGGAAGATAATAAACTGAAAGGTTTACTCCATTTGAAATTTTCGATTCTACTTGAAAGTATCGAGAAGCTGAAAAGGTGACCTCTCGAACGGGATAAATAGGGTTAAAACGATAGAATGTCGTTGAACCCTTGTTTATTTTTTCTTCTAATTTTCCGGTTGCCGCGATTACCATTTCGCTGGGCACTTCAATAGAAAGGTTATAGTAAGCCATATCAAAGTAAAAGGGATCTCCGATATTTAAATAGGGATCGACGTTCCAACCGTCGTCATTGTCATAAACGCAAGGTATGGGATAAAAACTCCCAAATTTGTAAATGCGCGATAGTTCTATATCGCTTCCGTGAGAATTTGCCCTGTCAATTGGCCCATCTGGAAGAGTTGCGTTAAATTGGATGATAAATTGTGCCCTCTTTTGAGGTTCTAACTTTTCCGAAATATTTACCCACATTATCTGCTGACTTGAGGAGACTTCAAAAGGAAACATTATATTAGAGTTGTCTACATCAGTTATCTTGACGATTTCTATAATCCCAGATCTAGTTTCATATTCCATTCCTGATAAATAGAGGTGAAAAGGGATTTTTGTAAAATTAATATCGTCGTTATTATAGAAATCAACCGTTAAATTGCCGTCGATAAACGAGTTTACTTCGTCCAATACAACAGATAAATTGTAGCGAGAAAAATTGCTTGTAGGTTGGGCTAATTTTGGGGTAATGGTTAAAAAGGGAGAAAAATTATTAAATGACTTAGACCAACTTCCGTCTCCAGAGATATAGTTCGTTATGGAAGAGTAGAAATTAACGCCGTTAAAAACAAACAAAATGATGAGAAATATTTTAGAAAATTTATGATGAATTTCTTTCATTTTTAATTGAATAATTATTATTTGAGATTTTCTAGGAAATGTATATTGATAAATATTTTGACTACGATTCTATTAACTTGATAAAATTCTTATTTTGATTAGCATTATCCTTCAATATAAATAGTTTGATTTTTTGATTGAGAGCAATGAAAAAGAAAAGAACAGCTGTTGTTGGTGCTGGTTGGTTTGGTCGGGCACATATCAGAAATTTTAACGATCTCTCTGAGCTTGTTGGTATATGTGACACTAACGAAGCTAAGTTAAAGCAAATGGCGGAGCAATACGATGGAATTAATACATATAAAAATGTAGACGACCTAATAAAAAACGAAGAAATTGACGCCGTGAGCATTGTTACCCAACCAAAACAAATTCCAAAAATTGCTAAAAAGTTTGCTGAAGCTGGAATAGATATATTAATGGAAAAACCGATGTCGTTGAAGTTAGAAGATTTAAATAGTTTTAAAGAATACGACAACATTCGAATAATGCCGGGATTTATCGAGTTGTTTAATCCTGCTTTTACTAAATTATTAAACCACATTAACGATATAGGAGAGATAATTTCAATTGCGTCAAAACGCGTTGGGTTGTATCCTAAAAGAGATTGGGACATGGGTGTTATTTTAGATTTATCTATTCACGACATTTATCTACAAGAAAAAATTTTAGGTAAGGACAATATAATAAATGCATTTGGCGTCAAAAAATGTTATAAAGATAGCGTGCATGCCGATGCGGCTTTTATAATATTAGATTTCGGTACGGCAATAGGTCAGATCGAATCAAATTGGCTAACACCATCTAAGTTCAGAAGAATGTATGTTAATGGTGAATTAGGGGGCATTTCTATTGATTTTATTACTCAGCAGATAAATATCCGAACGGGTATCGATCTGCAGGGAGAATGGCCAGTTACAAAAGATACTACATTTACTCCTTTGAAAGGGGACGAACCTTTGAAGAGAGAGATCAACCATTTCCTTTACGATAAAGAGCTAGAAGTAACTTTAGATGACGGCATAAGAGCCTTAGAAATTGCTTTAAAAATCGTAAATTCTTAATTTTATAAGTAATTTAAAATCATGAGGTAATAATAATGAACGAGCACAATAACGACGAAGAACACGAATTAGAAAAGATTCGTTTGAAAAAAATGAAGGCTCTTATGGATGCTCAAAATCAGCAGAATCAAATGCGGGAAAGAGTTAATTCCATAACTGAAAAAGTCGTTTATGTCTTGAGAGCTGTTTTAGCACCAGATGCTTTTTCTTATTTAGAGAAAATAAAAACTAACGAACCAATGGTATATCAAACAATTTACAACGAGTTAATTAGCCCAGATGTAATTTCAAATATAGATTATTTAATTGCCATTATCAACCGCCAAGGTGGAATTCCAAGAAGGATTCCTTTGGATGCTATTATTCATTTAGAGCGTAAAATTAAAGGAATTAAAGGGAAGATCCAAGTTAAAAAAGGTGATGGTAAAATGATGGATTTAGGCTCTTATTTGATAAAATAATATTAAATCGCCTTAATTTTTAGATTCTAATTTTAAACTGCGATTTCTTTATTAAATCAATAGATAAAGTAAGAAACTATTGTTCTCTGGCTGAAATTATCGCTACGACTTCCCACTCTCCATTATCAAATAGATTTGCATCAATGTTAGAAAATTGAAAAGCAAAAGGTCGTTTAAAAATTTGTTCTATCATGGGACTAAATGAACTTACAGCAAAAATTAAGAGTCTTTTCAAAACACTTTCAGTTTTGGCTTCAATATTTAATTTTTTCATTACATTATTGATAGCTTCAATTTCTCCTAAGTTATAATGATATTGGTAAATGAGTTTAAAATCAACTATAGTCGGGGCTTCTGCTCCAGAAAACGTCAGACCTCTCTTTCTGAAAGGGAAGATCGTAGCAAGGTAAAAATTAAAAATCTCCTCGTAATGATCTCTTAGCAGATGCGAAATTTTAAAACCCTGTTCGTATTTAGGCCAATAATTAAGCATTAACTCTAAAAGCCGCGGGTAATTTTTGTATTTATTTTCGCTTTCTTTTTGTAAATGGTTTAATAACTTATTTTTAAGTGGCTTAAATTCGTTGTCTTTAGCTACCCTTTCTACAAATTTTGTAAATCTTTGACTCATTTTATAGTGATGGACTAATTTAGTATGAAATATTCTTAAATATCTTTATTTTTTTATATGTTACTCGGATAATATAATTTTTTGTATTTTTTTTTCAAAAACTTATAAAAAATGGATTGTAATTATTATTTATGGTTAATAAGACAGCGCTTATTTATACCAATAAATATCAAAGTTATAATTTTGGACCGCAGCATCCTCTTAGGCCATTAAGGATTAAACTAACATATAGCCTTATGAAGAAACTAAATCTTTTTAATAACGAAAGGTTAGAAGTCTTTGAACCAATTCTCGCCACACAAAAAGAAATAGAAAGAGCTCACGACCCAGAGTATGTGGAAATAGTTAAAAAATTAAGCGAGAACCCTACGGATAGAAGTATTCAACCGTATCTCTATGGATTAGGTACTGGAGATACTCCTGTTTTTAAAGGGATGTACAAGGCATCAGCGTTAGTGTGTGGAGCAAGTCTGTTAGCTGCAGATAAAGTTTGGCAAGACAACGATATAACGATTGCTTTTAATCCAGCAGGAGGGCTTCACCACGCACATAAAAACAAAGCTTCAGGATTTTGTATTTTTAACGATATTGCCGTAGCTATTCATCATCTTAAAAATTTAAAAAAAGATATTAGAATTGCATATTTGGATATAGATTGTCACCATGGAGATGGTGTACAAGAGTTGTTTTACGACGATCCAAATGTTTTAACGATTTCCTTTCACGAAAGCGGAAAATTTTTATTTCCTGGTACTGGAAACACGAAGGAAGTCGGTGAAGGAGCAGGAAAGGGATTTTCCATCAATTTTCCTTTGTTGCCAGGTACGGATAATAGAATGTTTCGAAAATTATTTCGTTATTGTGTACCTAGGATTTTAGAAGCCTATGCCCCCGATGTCTTATTAACCCAGTTAGGAGTAGATATGTACTTTGACGACCCTTTAACGCAAATGGGGCTTTCACTTTCGATTTATCGTGACATTGCTCAAACGCTCTACACATCTGCTCAGGATTACTGTCAGAACAAATGGATTGCAGT
>DAOUUT010000108.1 GCA_030668025.1 Promethearchaeota archaeon | reverse complement strand
TTTATACCTTTAATTCCTCAAATTACAATAGGTATACTACAACAAGTAAGTACTGAATTTCTTACGACAACTTCGTTAATACAGGAGCTCTTCCAAAATTTTGGTATGGTAATTATCGGTGTCGCATTTCTTCGAGTCAGTAAAAAGCCATGGCTGTTACAGCGTCAGAAAATTCATTTAATAGTTGTTTATTCCCAAAATGGCATAAAATTATACTCTAAAGCCTTTATTAAGGAACTCACATCTGATGATCTACTTTTATTATCTGGTGGATTTTCAGCAGTTTCCTCGTTGTTCAAAGAAGCTACAAAAACAACAGGTCAAGTAAAAGCAATATTATTAGAAGGAAAAGAATTGCGAATTATAAATCGAGAAAACTTTGTTTGTGCACTCCTAGTCGAATTTACGACTCAAGCTTCTGAATTAGCACACGAGAAATTCACATTGGAATTTGAACAAAAATATAAAGAAGAATTGAAAATTTTTAATGGTGAGGTTTCTTTTTTTAACTCAGCAGAAGAGCTAGCAACTCAATATTTCTCTTAAATATAATAACATTAATAAAATTAGAAAGAAAATCTTAAATTAATATTCGACATTCATTCCTTTTTCATAATCGAAAGCTGAAAAGGCCGCTATAACCCCTTCCGCTACCCCTGTTATTGCTTGTTTAAACGGGGCGTCTGCGACGTCTCCAGCAGCGAAAATACCGGGTATATTCGTCTCAGATTTTCTGTTGATAATTATTTCGTCTTTCTCATTTGTTTTAACGCTTATTCGTTTGGCTAAATCTGAATTAGGAATAGAACCCACTTCGATAAATACGCCATCTATATCAAATTCCTTTCCGTTGTCGAAAATAACTGACTTAACAGAAGTGTCTCCTTTAATTTCTACGATGTTAGTTTTGTATATAATTTCAATTTTTTCGTTTTCATAAACTCGTTTTTTATTTATCGGTTCTGCTCGGATTTCTTCTCCTCGATAAACGATATAAACCTTTTTTACATTCTGCGATAAAAACAACGCTTCCTTAGCGGCCGAATCGCTTCCTCCAACCACAATTACGACTTTATCTTTGTAAAACGGACCATCGCAGGTAGCGCAATAAGAAACGCCTCTTCCAGCAAATTCTTCTTCGCCAGGAATTCCTAACTTCTTTCTTTCGGATCCCGTAGCTATGCAAACCGTATAAGCTTTAAATTTTTGGAAAAATGAGTGTAGAATAAAGTGATCGTCCGCTTTTTCTATGCTTCTTATCTCGTCTGATATGTAAGGAATGTTCAAGGAATTCATGTGTTCTTTAAACATATCCATTAACCCTTGACCGCTTGTTGAGGCGATTCCCGGATAATTTTCAACAAGGTGAGTTGTAGCAATTAATCCACCGAATGTTTTTCCTACAATTAAAACGTTCAACGCGAACCTAGCGGCATAGATGGCACATCCAATCGCAGTTGGTCCACCACCTAAAACAATTAGGTCGTAAGTTTTTTCAAAATCAACGCCTTCCATATCAATATTGAACATTAGTGTTTCCTCCTATTAATGCTCCAAAAATTTCGTTTGCACCAACCATCCCCACTAAAGTCTTATTATCGTTAACAATCGTGTACGGAACTCCAGAAGCGTCATAGTATTGTCCTATATCTGGATTTGTCATGATGTCAACGATAATCGTTCTAATCTTTCCATTTGAAGCCAAAGCGAACATATTTGCCACAGTAGCAACGTTAGGACAATAAGGGCACGCATTAGTTAACATTACTCTAATCGTTGAAGGAGGAATGCGTTCCAAGTTCTGTTTTATTGTTGCTTCGTAATAATTCGGAGCACCTGCGAAAACGAACAACGCTTGAATAAACGGTTGGATTTCTCCTCCTTGAGGAGCAGCCAGATAACGAATTATTTCACGACCTTCGTTGTCAATAAATAGAATAGTAGGAACGCGTTCCACACCGTATTTTTTGGCGAACTCAGGGTCATCATAAATCGATAATTCTTCGATTGTCAGCATACCGTTAGAGTTCGCTTCGTACACTTTTAAAAGCGTCATAAATGTATTGCATTCTTGACATTCTCTAATAAAACTCCCATCAGGCTGACTTTTTTTGCTTGTAAAAACTTTAAGTTTAACTGGCTTAGTTAATTTAGCCATTTCTTTTTGAATAATTTCTTTGTATTTATCGTCTTGAGACATTTTCTAATATCACCTTATTAAATCTTTAACTATACATGCCTCCCAAATCTCGTTTACCTTTAGTTAGTTTCTCCAATAATTCTTGCGGAGTAAACATACCGTAAATGTGATCTTTATCGTTAATAATAGTGTGTGGTACTCCTTGTACTTGGTATTTCATGGCAATGTCCGGATTGGCATCGACATCGATTATTTCTACAGAAACCTTTCCTTTTGAAACAATTGAGAATAAATTCGCCACTGGAACTGTTGCAGGACAATATGGACAAGTCTTAGTGATAAACATTTTCATTTTTGACTTGGGTATTTTCTTAAGGTGCGATACTATTTGATCTTTGTAGTATGGACTCACTCCCGAAAAATATTGAAGGCTTTTAAGAAAAGGGGCTAACTCCGCTCCGGCAGGCGTTGCCGAGTATTTAATGACTACATTTCCTTCTTTACCAACAAATAATATAGCTGGAATTCTGGCAATATCATATTTCTTTGCGTCTTCCTCGTTTTCTTCAGTTGAATATTCTTCTATACTTAATTTTCCAGCTGAGACATCTTCTAATGTTTTTAATAATACATAAGTTCCTTCACAAGCCATACATCTTCTTAATTTACTTCCATCCCCTTGAGTTTTAAAATCAGTAAACAGTTTTAACGATACGTTATCTTTTAATTTTGTCATTTCTCTCTTAATATTATCAAGTTCATTCTGGGAAAATAACATAAAATCACCATTATATTTTCAATCTATTGTGAATATTAGAAATTATTCTTAAAATTGTTTTTCATTTAAATTATAAAGATTCTTAATAATTATCGATTTTACGATAATTCCCTTTAAAAATATCATTTATAAGAATTCAAACTGGCTTTTTAAATAACGTTTAAAATTATTTTAAGACTTCAAGTAATAATATGAAAAATATACTGTGCTTTTTATATTATACTTACGCTGATTTCGAGATTTCTCTTGTGTGTACTTATTTGAACCTAAATGAGAACATAAAAATTACCTATATTTCATATGATAAAGACTTCGTTTTAAGCTCAGCAGGATTAACTATCAAACCCGACTTAACAGTAAAAGAAGCTTTAAATATTGTTAATGAAATTGATGGACTAATAATTCCTGGAGGATTTGAAAGACCTTTCAATCTTGAACTTAAGGGATTAATTAGAAAATTAAATAATAGAAACAAATTATTAGCAGCAATATGTGCGGGTCCAGAATTTTTAGCAAAATCGGGTATTTTGGAAAACATAAAATACACTGCCGCTGTAGAACCCCAAGAATACGATGAAAAAAATGAATTAGATCCTTTTCCAAGAGATAATTATCTTGAAGAGGGAATGGTTAGGGATAATAATATCATTACAGCAAAGGGGAATGCATTTATAGATTTTACTTTGGAAATTTTCGAATGGTTTAAACTTTACGATTATGAGGATGAAAGAGAAGAATGTAAAAGAATGTGGAGCCCTAATTAATATTTATAGTATATTTATAGTAATAAATACAAAAAATCTAAATATATACTACAATTGAATATAATTATTTTTATATATCCTTTTAACTTTTTTTTATCATCCCTGCTTCTTCCTCATACTTTCCAAATAGTCTTTCTCTTTTTGCATGTGAATTTCTTGTAAGTGGCGTTTTTTTGCTTGCCATTCTTCGCCCTCGAGAGGAATAAAATATAACCCTATTATGGCAATGACGATGCAAATAATTGGTACGATTGATACCGCAACTAAAACCCCCGTGGCAACTGATGCTGGTTGATTTGACACACTAACGCCTTGTTGAAATCCGTACAATCCCATTATACTTAATAATAAAGCGTGAGCTATCGAGACTGCGGGTTTGGTTATTAAAGCATTCACACCAGAATATGTGGTTTCTCTTCTCTTACCCGTTCGTATCTCATCGTAATCGATAGCTTCACCCATGAGTGGCGATTGATTTATCATAAACATTAATAAACCCAAACCAACGAATCCTATTCCAAATATACCAATTTCAAACGGAATTTTCGAGCTATTTGCTAATCCTACAAAAAATAACATTATATAACCTATCATTGATATAAGACCACCCAATATCATCACTTTTTTGAGCCCCCACGATCCAATCTTGTTATTTGCATAAATTGTAAGTGTTATCATTATAATCAGAGCAGGAATTAAAAAAATAATTGATAATTCACTAAATATGAAGACATAATCAAACAAATAGATAAAACCCGTAAGTAATAGCTCTGCGATGATGGCCATGAAAAATATTGCAACTTCTATTATTAAAAATGGTTTATTTTTTAGCGTTTCAGTGATGCTCTCGACAAATCCGAAAGCTTCCTCCTCTTGAGTGTACAAGTTTTCTTTAATGTAATAACTACTTGCAAATATTAACAAGCCAGAAATAATACCAGCTATCGTGACTACTATTTGAAAAACGAGTTGATTTGGGTTATCACCTGCTAAGAATAAAGGCTCTATGACCCAACGCGATATCATTCCAATTGCCCCAAAACACACACCAAATAAGGTAATACGATTCCTTTCCTTAGCAGTTATTGCCATTTCAGCAGGTAAGCCAAATGTAATAAGACCTATCATGCTAAAAAAAGTATCAAACACAAATAACATTAATAAATGATTGATAAAAAGACCTATCTCTCCTTGCATGAATGGAAACCACACCAAAATGAAGGATAATGTATATGGCAGGGCTCCAAACCGTAAATATGGTATCCTTCGACCCCATCTTGTTTTAGTTCTTTCTTCAAGGATGCCAATGATGGGATCGTTTATCATGTTCCATACAATAAAGAGCATCCATGACCACGCTAAGAGCGTTGGATTTGCACCATATATTTTAATATAGAACACATCTATTGTTCCTAATCCAATTGTGGACATTAGTGAACTTCCCGCATTGGCAAATCCAACACCAAATTTAGATTTAAGTGGGACGTGTTCTTCGTATTCGACTTGTTTTGAGCTAGAACCTTCATTTGAATTGTTTGACATTTAAGTACCCCTTTTTCTTTTACTCTATAAAGGTATTTTTAAAATCGCGAAATTATGAATGCAATTTATTTTTGATTAAATATAAAATTAGGTGATATGAATAAAATGAAATATAAGAGTATTGGATTAAGTGCACAATCATATAATAAAGATGACATCGTAAATGATTGGTTAATAAAGTAATAAATCACACATATCTCTAGCTTTAAACTTGACTTTTTCTCTATAAAAAAATGTGGTTTGAAGAGTTTATAAGCTTTAGATGAGAATTTTGCTGTTGAACTATTCTTTTTTAACTTTCACGTCAGTTCTTTGGATTCCTACTTCTTTATTTCCCGGAATCGCCGTTCCGCAGTTATCTTTTTTAGGTTCGCTTTCTTTAAAGGCTTTATCTAATTCGTCTTCTAATTCGTCATCTGTCATTTCTATATCTGGCATATAATATAATGAGAACCCGAATTAATAAGGATTTTATTTATAAATAATTAATTTGATAAATTTTAACGAAGCAAACGATTTATTTACAGAATATTTTATTATTTTAGTATAAGATAGAAATTAAAAAGAAAGAAACTTAACATTATTACTTTTTTAATAAGTAATAGAAGTTTATTCTCTTTAAAATTTTAGCGACTTATATAAGAATTTGTTAAAACCTGGGAGTAAATCTTATATTTAACATCTTTTATTGTTGGTTTTTTATTATAGCTCATTTTTTTTTCCTCCAATTTTTTATTTTTTTTTATTGTGTTTTTTATTGTGTAAATAGAAATTATAAAAAAATATTTTATATTTAGTAGTTTACAAAAGTATTTGTTAAGACTTGGGAATATATCTTGCATTTAACATCTTTTATTGCTGGTTTTTTATTATAGGTCATTTTTATTTCCTCCAAATTGTTTTTTTATTATTATTTTTTATTATTTTTTTGTTTCTAATTAATATATTATTTTTTTCATATTTAAATGTTTGTGTATTTTTAGTGTGTATCGATGATCAATAAATTGTGTATTGATCAATAGAGGAAAAAGTAATAATGAAGAGTAGTCATTCTCTATTCTTCATATTTTAAGTATTTGTATCAAATTAATCAAAAACCATCTCGATTTAATAAAGAGTTTTTCAAAACCTATTTTTGATTCCGTTTAGTAAAACAAGAATCTGAAATTTTTTTATAGGAATTTTTGGTGTAATCTTATTATTTTTGTGGTTAAACACAAAAAGAAAGAAAAAATGTTAAAACTAATATAATTTATTTATTAAAGTATTCTAAAACTGCTTCCTCTTTTTCAATAGGTCTCCTTTCCGGAATGCTTACATATTCTGTATTTATTGTCTCGTAAAAGTCTGAACGTAGATACAAGTTGCAATAACAAGCACCAAATTCCTTCACATCGTCAGGGGCATAATTACATGGGCAAATTAGATCTCTATCCAAATCTCTATTACCTGAAGCAAGACGACAGGGACAAGATTGATAGCCGTATTTTTTCTTATTTTCTACTAAACCATCAATTAAATCTTCAAATGTGACTTGATCTTTATTTAAAATCCAATCATTTTTTTGACTGACAATCTGTACGTACTCTTTCATTCCTTCTTTAGTTTCCATGTCCATCTTAATTTCCTCCGGGTCTCAATAATTCTTCGTATTTATTTGGATCATATCCGATAACAAATTTATCGTCGCAAACGAGAAAGGGATAGGCGATTCTGTCTGGTTTGTATTTCTCTCTTACGTATTTTAATAATTTTATTTTTTCGCCTGGATCGATTTGATCTAGATCGACATATCTATACTTTACATTCTTGTCTTTTAAAAGAGTTTTGCATTTCTTGCACCACATACAAGTAGAAAGCGTAAAGATCATTACATCGTGAGCATTGTCTGCCCCATCAACTTCTTGTGCAAGTTTTTCTATAAATTCTGGGAACATTTTTTTCGCCTTATATATTTGTTTAATAATTTTGAATTATTTTAATTAGATTTATTACTTTTTACTATGTTTACTTTCCAATTTGGGTCTATACACTCGTAAGCACTTTCTGTGAGCTTTCTAATATCGTTATCACACGAAGATAAAAGAATACCTAAATGTTCTAAAGCTCTCTTATCTCCGATCTTCATCAAACTTTCAATAATTAAGAATAAACGAGTTTTATCCTGCTCGTCTTCTGGTTTTTCGAGCTCTTTTTTTAATAGCTCTACAATTCGCATAGTAGCTTTCGCGTTTTTAATTTCACCCATTGCTTCTATTATTCTGTTTATGACAATAGGGTCTTTTTCTAATCTTAAAGCTCTCGCCAATAAATTTGTGGCTCTTCCATCTTTAAAACGCCCAATCAGTCTAGCAGCAGAAGCGCGTTCCATTATCTCTCCATGAAATAAATTTTTCAAAGCGAGATCGTACTCAATATCTCTATCATTAGAAGTATTAGAATTCATTAAGTAAGAAAGATAGTACACACATTAAAATTTGATTTTTATAAATTATTAAATTTACTCATAAAAATAGTTATTATACTTGAATTTTTAGATTAAAATCATTTGATATAAAACTAATCATGTCTTTAATATATTTGAAATAAGAATTATTTACTTTTTTATTGCCATGTCTAAAGATTCTATCCTTTGCGTGTCGTATTTCGATACTATTCTCGGACCAAATACGCTTTATTGTAATTCCACATTAAATTCTAAAGAGCACCCTGATTTAGGAAGAATTCTGGAATTCAGTGATGAAGAGGGAAATTTTGTGTTTACGTTCCGAAAACACCAAACCATTAATCACATTTTTTATATCGATTCAGAATACGCTCGGGGTGGAAAAGAATTGCTAATGATAACATATATGATCAGAGCGGCTTATTTTAAAGATGAAATTACTGATGTTTATAATTATTTGTTATCTAAAACTCCAGATCTCGAAGTGTTTGCTTCTGAGCTTAAAAATATTAATGGTCTTACAGAACTTCTTCACAGTCACAAAGATCGCACAAATAAAAAAAGTGTACTAGGCTTAGCTTCGAAAAAATTTAAAAAAGATTTCTTGAACATTTTTAACAGATATCTTGAAAAAATGACCCCCCAAATAAACATAACTTCTCATTTATTAGCTAAAGAAGACTTAAAGAAAGTTTTCGTTTTTGGTCCAGAAAAAGCAGGAAAGACCACTTTGGTAAAGAATTTAGAGGTTATACAATTCCTTCAATATAAGAACAGCGCAAAGAAAAGAGATTTAGCCAATAAAATTTATGACTTTTTAATTGATAACATCGAAATCTTAACGTACGAATGTATTGAAGATGATACAGATGGAAAAATCGTAAAGCTATATGAAGATTGTTTGGATAATGCTCAAGGCTTCATTTTAATCTTTAACGCGTCCAATAAAGACTCGATCAAAGAAACTATCGAAATGTTTCGATTAGTTTTAAACCGATGCTTAGATAAGGGAGATTTTATGCCTGTACTCATTATTGGCAACAAATTTTACGATAATGAAGAAATAACTCCCGATTTGATTTATGAGAATTTTGATATGGATGAATTGACGGAGTGTGGGCTTCTTATGGAATATTTCTCTATTGATGTACTTAACGAGAATGAAAAAATTATTGAAGCAATTCGTTGGTTGTTGAAACAAATAATTTAGATCTTCACTCGTAAAATTACCAATCTAACACTTAGCTTTTCTCATTTGTAGGGGGCTTTCCACTTCCTAAAATAAAGGTCATACTTTTTTAATAAATCTTTGGGATCCAATTGGCGCTCTTCTTGGATAGCCTTTAACGCTTCAAGAACGATCTCCGTTTGTAAAAGTTGAAATTCTTGGCCCTTCATATCGCTCGTAGTAAGATATCGATTACCTATTTCATTAGCTTTCAGTTTATCCATAGTGTTAATGTTATATATATCCATAAAATAACCAATTACGAATGTACCAAGCAATATAATTGGAAACGCAGCTATTAACATCCAAATTGTTATCTCAAAAGCTAAAGAAATTAATGAAATCGCACTCACGCTGGATACAATAATCGTGTAATAAGATTGCCCTAATTTTAATCGAGATAATTGTCTACCGATAAAATGCGCACTCTTCACTCTTTTTACTACATTTGATTTTTTCAATCTTAACATATAATCACATCCAAATACATTTTATTTACTTTTTGATAAGATAATATGATTTATAAAAAATCTTAGTGGAAAACCGATTTGTTATCATATATCTCCTCATTTAATTTATAGATTAGAAGGTGAACTTTTTTTATTGAAGGTGAGTATTTTATAATTATTATGAGTAAAATGCAAATACCTATTGTTATTACAAAAGAAGACTGTTCCAGGTGCCATGAATTAGTTGACTGGTTAAAAAAATACGATGTTAAATACATTGAACGAGATATAAACGACGACGAATTCGTTCAACAGCTACTACACGACGATAATTTTCTAAAAACTTTCTGTGACGCCGATGGGTGCATCGTAAATACGCCTGTTGTAATAATGAATGGAAAATATTGGTTCAAAGAGCTCTGGGGAATTTCAGGACTCAGAGAAAAAGAAGCTAAGAAATTATTTGGAGTTAAATAATTTTTTTTAAATTTTATTTTTTAAGCTCTGCTAATCTTTTTATAACTTTTCTAATTGTTCTTAACCCTTCTTCATCGTTTTGAACGCCTTCCTTACCTTTATCGTTACTCCATAATGAAGCGCCCAAATTCGCTCCGAACGCGCCTCCTGATACTGAAACCATATGATTTTGTTGGTAGAAATCTAGAATGCTTCTTATCGCAATTTCTTGCCCCCCGCTTCGATCACCCCCTACCGCAAGAGCTGTACCATATTTCCCTTTAAAAACATTCGGATTTTTGGCGACTAATCCACGACAACGATCTAATATTGTTTTAAGTTGCCCCGAAAGATTTCCTTGAAATACGGGAGTGCCAAAAATTAAGTATTTTGCTTCTTCTAATTTAGGATAAAGCTCTTGAATATCATCTTTATGGACGCAGCCTTTTTTTTCTCTAACGCAATAATTGCAATGTATACAAAATTTGATTTCTTTTCCCATTACTGTCCAATACTCAGTGTCAAAACTAAATTTTTCTGCAGCATAATGTAGTGCGTACTGAACGGCAAAATCTGTTCCTTGTTTTCTTGGGCTTCCACAGATTCCCAACAGTAGGTTCTTATTCTCCTCCATAATTAATATTACAAATTTCTTTATTTATTTATTATTAATCATTGTTATTCTAACAAATGTTTTAAATTCTACTTAACTACTAATGACGATGGATTCACACAAATCGTGTTTAGCAAGAATTAAAGTTAAATTTCCCGATCAGATTTGGATATCGCACATTTTCAAGAAATTCCGTGAAATTCGAATGGAAATCGAATACTTTCTTCCTTACGATTTTGAAAATTCGATTGGAAATTCTATTATTGAGATTTTTCATTATAGTATAGATTTATTAATAGATGAGGTTAAAAACCATAAATCTGTTTTTGATTTTAGCATTTTGGAAAAGGAAGAGAATCGAGTTAAGTTTAACGTAAAAACAAAGGACCCATTTTTATTAGATGCTATAATTAAATGTGGCGTGTTAGTTAATTTCCCCGTGCGAGTAAGGGACGGATACGCCTTCTGGAGGCTCATATCGACTAGAGAAAGGATAGATGAGCTGTTAACTCTTTTTGAACAGAAATCAGTAGATTTTACTCTCCTTAAAATTGGTAATTCTCCATATATTCTTGACGATAATAAAAATAAGTTAACATTTCTCGAATCCAATGTGTTGGACAAGGCAATATCCTCAGGATTTTTTGAAATTCCTAGAAAAATATCTTTAGAAAAGTTAGCTAACGAACTAGGAAAATCAAAGTCAGCTTTATCAGTCATGTTAAGAAAGATAATTAAAAAGAAAGTAATAATTGAAGCCTAAACGAGAAACTCAATATTAGCAAAAAAAAGTTAAGAAAATAAAAAATATATTCATACCCATTCTTCCTTAAAAATGGTCCCTTCAACGCTTACTATTATATACTTTATCGGCACTTTTCTTTTCGCTCTTTTTGCAGCCTCTTGAGCTAACCCCAGTAAACCACCACAACAAGGGATTTGCATCCTCATAACTGTTAGAGTGTTTATTTTTGCTTCGTC
>DAOUUT010000095.1 GCA_030668025.1 Promethearchaeota archaeon | reverse complement strand
TGAATTCTATATGCAGGACCGACATTTAAATCCTCGTCTATTAATTCTGATGAAATATAATTCTCTATGAATGATGAGATTTGAAAATCAACAAATAAATTCGTAGTGAAATAATAAATTTTATTACAATCTTTTATCGCGTTAAAAATAGTTTCCATATTGTTTTGAAGCTCATTAAACATCTCATCAGTGTAGGTTTCCAGATTAAGTCTGAAAGATACGAGTAAATGATTAGTAGGAGAATGAGAATAAATATTAGAGTGTTGAATTTGTAAATATTTTATACCATTGATTTCAATCTCTTGTCCATATTTTTTTTTAATAGCGTTTAAAAGTTTTGGATACTCCAAATCTTGAGTATACATATTAAATCCATTCAATGTAAGTATTTTTTCATCAATTTTTTTAACTCCCGTAGAAATATAGCCAGTAAAATTAAAAGAAAATATAAATTCTATCATATTTTTTCACGCAATTAAGTAAATTCTGATTATTCAATATGATTTGATTTTGATTCTGTATTATTTGTAAAATATAATTTTAATGAGAAATACTCTTACAAATGAAAGATATTATTTTAATATTCATGGACAAATTAAATAAAGAATTTAAGAAATTTGGATTTAGATGGAATGTTCCAAATGCTAACTAAAGTGAAAATAATTTTTAATTCCTCTAAAAGATCAAATAAAATCAAAGTCGGTCTATTCAAAATACATATAGGAAAAAGCTCACGGCATCATTTTTTTCAAATTTCGATAGAAAATTGTAAAAATCATATTTTTTTTATATTTACTTCATTCCTAAAATGAAAGAAATACTTCAATTTTAATATTAAATTTATTATATCTTTCTCAATAGAGCCAAAAAGGGGAAAATGCTATAAACTTTTTTAATAGGTATTGGATATGGATAAAAAAGAAAGGATGATAAAATTTAGCAGGTTTTATTCTGAATTACATAGAGAATTTTCGTACCCCGAATACTAGCGTTTTCCGTTTTTTTTTTTCCCATTATTTTTTTTCTAATGTTTTTATATTTATTTTCATTTCGATAATTGTAATGAGAGATTACATTTATATACAAGAATGGATATGTTATTAACGTGAAAGATAAAGAAATTATCGCATACAAGACCAGACAAGTCAGAGAATTCGCTTATAACTTGAGGGATCTCATCATAAAGAGAGTTATGGATGAATGGAGTAGTTTAGGTAAAGAGAAAGTAAAAAACAAGTCTCAAACAGAGCGAATTAAAATTGAAAACGAGCGGAGTGATTTATTTCGAGCGTTGAAAGCTTCGATATGCTACTGTCCTAACTGCAACCAATCCGAAAGAGACATGGTTTATAATGCCCCCTTAGGAGAATGGTACTGTACTTTGTGCGTTCAGGGATATCGCGATTTTTACCGCGAACAAGAAGCTATATACGGCGATCTTAAAGTGGATGACAATGATTTCTACGAAACCTTTTTGTAATCACCTTTAAAAGAGATAGTCACTATATATTTAGCGAGAATTAGAAGATATTATGGGTTATTGTATTATAGATAAATTATACGACTATCTTGATGAATAATGGACGAAGAAAAGATAATTGCAGAGGTTCAATCGTGTATTGATTGTATGCTATGCTTAGATGTATGCGATACTTTCGCAGTTACTCAGAACGAATTGTTATCGCCAAATGGGAGGTTAAAAATCGTTGATAAAATATTTAACAACCAGGACATTACTGAAGAGGAGATTAAGAGCATCTATACCTGTACGCTGTGTGGATTGTGCGATCTTACTTGTCAACAAAGCATTCACATTGCTGATGTAATCCACGCTTCCAAAATAAAACTAGTAAAAATGGGTTTAGGACCTCTTGAAAATCATAACAAAATAATAAAAAATATTGAAGAACAAGATAATTCCGTTAATGGTAAACGCGAAGAAAGACTAAACTGGATGCCAGAAAAATATAGAGAGTCTGAAACATTTGAAACAGGAGATTCGGATACATTGCTATTCTTGGGTTGCATGTCATCGTTCCGAGTAAAGGAAAGTTCAAGTGCGTCTTACGAGCTTTTAAAAGAAGGTAACTTTGATTTTAAGATATTTGAAAAGGAGCCTTGTTGTGGAGAATACGTTTATTCTGCCGGTAAATTTGACTTTGCTAAGAAAATCTTTAAGGAAAATTTTGAGCTCTTCAAACAACACGGAATTAAGAACATTATTACTACATGTGGTGGGTGTTTTTACGCGTTTAATAACTTATATCCAAAATACCTTCAAGATTACGATATTCCAGTTAAGCACATTATCCAAGTTATTCACGAATTAGAAAAGAAGGGCAAATTGAAATTTCAGCAATCTAACGACACAGTTACTTACCACGATTCTTGTAGGACAGGAAGAAAAATTAAAAACATTGATGTTTACGACGAACCCCGAGAACTATTAAAGTTATGTGCTACAGTTAAAGAGCTCAAGGCAAATAGAGAATTAACTGCGTGTTGTGGGGCTGGTTCAGGAATTAGAGGGGTTGATAGTAGTTTATCTATAAAAATTGGTAAGAAAATTTTTGACGAATTAGAAACTCATGACATTATTTCATCGTGTCCTTTATGCGTGTTCAATTATAGATACGTAAATTACAAAACTCAATCTGAATATAAAACTAAATATATAACCGATTATCTTTTAGAAGCGTTAAAAAAAGAGTGAATAAAGAGCGAAAAACGGGTGAAATATATTGAGTGATAAAGATAAAGAAACTAAAGACGATGACCTTGAAGATGAGTTAGAAAAACAATGGGAAAAGCAAGATCAAATTCACAAAGTTTGCAAAATGAAAGGAGATACAGAAGAAAAACAAAAAAAATGGAAAGAAAAATATAGTTAATTTTTAAATGACAGTACTAATTTTTTGAATGAATCGATTTATACTTAGTTTAATATAAAGTTATATAGTTAAAGAGCCAAAATAGATAAAATGCAATTTATAACCTACCGAGGGCAGAAATTCGAAATCTCTGATAATGCTTTAGTTTTGGGTAATCAAGGAATTGAAAAAATATCAAAGATAATTGGACTTAAAGAACTTTTAAATTTAAAGTCCTTATATCTCTTTAATAACAATATTTCTGAAATTAGAGATTTAGATAATCTAATTAATTTAGAAAAATTGAATCTCTATGAAAATGAGAGAAATTTAAATTAAATTCTAAATTTTATCATTCAATACTTATGAATTATGAATATTGATTTAAAATAAAAGTATAATAGAAAGAAAAGTGATAAAAAATGCCAAGTTTTAAAGAAACTTACGAAGCAATAAAAGAAGATGTAACTAAAGGGGAGAAAAATTTCAATGTAGCCTGTGAAATGCTGTCAGAAGGGATGCAAACTAAGGTTACTATGGGAGCTTCAAAACACGAAGTTATAATCGATGCTCCTGCAGGCTTAGATGGTACAGACCAAGGAGCATCTCCATTATTAGCCATATTAGGCTCTGTTGGTGCTTGTATTATCGCAGTTACAAGATTTTGGGCTTTAATTATGGACATAAAAATCGAATCTATGACTGTGAATTCAAGAGGCCATATAAATCTCGCAGCTATTTTTGGAATTGACGATAAAATGCTTCCTGGCTACGATATGCTTGAGCCTGTCGTTAGAATTAAAGCAGATGCACCTAAAGAAAAAGTAGAAGAAATGATGGAAAAAGTATTTAGCCATTGTCCAGTTATTACCAACTTCAATGGAGCATCTCCAATTAAACCTAAATTACAAATTAGAGAATAGATTATTTTTTCTTCTTTATTTTTTTTATTTTCTAGCTTTAATTTCTATAGTTTCTGCTCTAATTTAGCGTAGAGGGAATTTAGGGTCTCTTTTCTCAAAAAAGGCGGCAGAAGCTTCATTTACGTCTTTTGAACTAAATGTTAAAACTATTGAAGAGTTTTCATATTGTAGTATGTTTTCTAAGCTTGGGGAATCTAAAGATAAATTGATTGCTTGTTTAGTCATTCTCAATCCTAAGGGACTTTTTTTTAACAATTCTTCTGCTTTTTCAATTGCTACTTTTAGCAAATTTTCCTTTTCTACAACTCTTAAAACTAATCCAATTTTTTCAGCTTCAATACCATCAACAATCTTCCCGCTATATAATATTTCAGCTGCTCTTGACATTCCAATAAGTCGAGGAAGAAAATAGCTGCCACCCACATCTGCACCACTAAGTCCAATATTAATGGAAGCGTTAATAAATTTTACATCTTCACTGGCAATCCTCATATCTGCTGCCATTGCGAATCCAAATCCCCCACCAGCTGCTGCTCCGTGTATAATTGCAATTATTGGTTGACCAATTTTTCGCATTTTCACATATATTTGACTTATACGCCATTGATGATACATTTTCCTTTTTAATGGCTCTGGAACGTTTAAAAAGTGGTATTTCTCATAACCTACGGGAGTCTTCTTTGAATTTAGAATTAAACCTTCTTGCAAATCAGTTCCAGCACAGAATGCGCGTCCCATTCCCCCAAAAATCAATACACGACAATCTAAATTTGTCATCAAATGGTCTAATAATTCATGTAAATCTTCCTCCATTTGAAAAGAAATAGCGTTTAATTTCTCTGGACGATTGAGCATTATAATACCAATGCCATTTGGTTTCAATTCAAAATTTAAAGTTTCAAAATTCAATTTTTTTCACATTTTTAATAATAATTATTCTCCATTAAGAATTAATTTGATTGTTTCTTTTAATTTTGGAATATGGTTTTCAATTATATCCCAAACTAAGTCATAATCAACCCCAAAATAGTGATGGATTAGTTTATCTCTCATTCCCGCAATTTTATTCCATTCGATCTGCCTGTATTGTTCACATACTTGTTTAGGAATTCTTTTTACTGCTTCCCCAATAATCTCCAAGCTTCTAACAAATGCTCTTTTTAGGGTTTCATCTTTAATAAACTCATCGTGCGTTAATTCTTTTGATATGGTTATTAAATAATTAAGTTCATCGTTAATGTGATTGATTTTGTCCAGATAATCGTTAGAGCGATTCAAAATAAGCCTCCTTTAATATCTTGGGCTTCATATAAGGATTGAGAGCTTCAATTGTGAGTAATTCTATCTTTCTCTGCAAAAGACCTTCTAATAAAAAAACTAATTCGATAAAATTATCATAATTTTTTTTTCCTTCATCAAACTCAACTATGAGATCGATATCACTCTCATTAGTATGCTCTCCTCTCAAAACGGAACCAAATAATCCTATCTTTTTAACATTATGATTCTTTAATTTTTCTCTATTTTGCTTTAGAAGCTTGAATATATCTTCTTTATTTAGAGCTTTCATGTTTTTCTCATTCAATAGGTATTATTCATATTTATTAAATATATTCATCCTTATACTTTTTTTCTTTGATGTTTTTTAGATTTTTTCTTTCAAGGTTCTTATATGTATTAATTAGCCCTAAAGATTTAAATAGAAATCTTTTTCAGAAAAAATTTACCTCAACATTTAAATACGAATTTTAACTCAAGGGATATTTTGGATCTCTTTTTTCGAAAAAGGATTGAACGCCTTCCATAATGTCATCTGAAGTAGAACAGAGCATTTGTGCGCGATTTTCTAATTGAAGGATCGTTTCCAGACTTGGGGAGTCAAGAGATAAATTAATTGCTTGTTTGGTCATCCTTAACCCTAAAGGGCTTTTATGCAACATATTTTCAGCCAATTCAATGGCCGTACCCAATAAATTCCCTTCTTCTACCACGCTTAAAACTAGTCCAATCTTTTCAGCTTCAGAAGCGTCGACAAATCTTCCCGTATATAAAATCTCAGCTGCTCTTGACATCCCTATAAGTCGAGGAAGGTGATAACTAGAGCCTAAATCTGAGCCAGAAAAACCCACATTAATAAATGCGTTATTAAATCTTGCTTTTTTGCTGGCAATCCTAAAATCTGCGGCTAAAGCAAAAGCAAATCCGGCGCCAGATGCAGCACCTTGAATTAAAGCGATAATTGGTTGACCAATCTTACGCATTTTCACGATGATTTGACTGGTGTGCCACTGAGCGTATAATTTTCCCTTTATAATATCTTTTTCGGGAGCATTTAGAAAATGAAACTTTTCTTTTAATTCTGCTGGCTTCTTTTTAGACTGTAAAATCATCGATTCTTTCAAATCCAAGCCAGCACAGAACGCTCTCCCTTCTGCTTTTAATATAACAACGCGACAATCTAAATTAACCGTTAAAGAGTCAAATAAAGCGTGCAAATCTTTAATCATCTGAAACGACATAGCATTTAATTTATCAGGACGATTAAGCGTTAGTATTCCAATTCCGTTTTCTTTTAATTCAAATTTAATTGTCTCAAAATTCAAATTTAATCACTTATCTTTTATTAATTTAATAAAAACATATTTGAATTTATAATTTTATAGAGAACTTAAAGTCTTTTTAGCTATAGTAAACAATGTATGTAGATGAGTCTCAGTTAAATGAAAGTGCAACTCCCAATTATCTTCAGTTAAATAATCACTAATAGTAAAAATAGCTCCCGCTTCGACGTTCAAATGCTTCGCTACCGCAAATATGGCCGCGGCTTCCATTTCGACGGTTAGAACTCCTTCTTCTTGATATCTTTTAATCTCAGCTAGAGTTTCGCGATAAGGTGCGTCGATCGTCCAACTAGTTCCCGTATGGTAGCCTATATTCAAATCTTTTGCGACTTTAATCATTTTTTCTGTTAACAATTGAGAAGGATAAGAATATTTTTCACTTGGTAAATAATGATGCGATGTTCCCTCGTCTCGAATCGCTTTAGTGCATATTATATTGCTTCCTAATTGTAAATTTTTTTGTAAAGAGCCAGCCGTTCCGATTGAAAGAAACGATTTAATTCCAAACGCGTTAAGTTCTTCCATTAAAATTGCTACTATAGGGGCTCCAATTCCAAAATTACCACATATACCGATCTGATTGTCGTTTTCATTTAACAAGTAAAAATAATCTCCAAAAACATTATCAATTTTTTTAAGAGAATAATTTTCTATTATATAGTTAAAGATAGTAGGAGAATAACATATTATTACTCCTTTAGGGGGGTCTATATCTGGATATCTTCCAAGTTCTTTTTTATACTTCCAGAAATCATTAGCGTTAACAAAAGATTTCTCGTGGTATTTATTCGGATAATTTGGAAAAGTCATATTTTTTGAAAAGTTTTAGAGAATTTGAAATTACTTAAAAAAGACTAATACTTTAAATTTAATCTAATAAACTAAGCCAATTAGGTATCTCTTGAGTATTGTTGTTTTTAAAATTGATCTTCTCAATCGATTGTAAAGCACTCAAGACATCTGGGACGGTTGAAAAGTTATTCCAACTTAAATCAATATTTTCAAGGCGCGTAAGCTCACTCAAAGAATCGGGTAAACTTGTCAAATAATTACAGCTTAGATTCAGGTATTTTAAATTCTTTAATAAACTAATCGATGATGGCAGTTGATTTCTCAAAGATAAACTCAACTCGAAAATGTGCTTATCTTTGATTATACAAACTATATTTTCGTCGTAGATCAATCTATTAACGGATTCCCAGTAAAAAAGGTTGTTATCGTTTATATTTAATCCCAAATCTAATAAGAAAGGAACTTCTTCAGGAATGAGATTATATTTTAAAGCAATTTGCTCTAACCTCTGAAAATATATCTGATTTAAAGCTTCGAACAAATAACTCTGGTGATTTTTTAGCACATGTCCAAGTAAACTTAGTACTTTGGACGATTTATCGTTTAGAATAGCCCATTCTAAGGATTCTAGACCTACCTCTAAGTAATTTGATAATATAATTTCAGCAGAAATTATCCTAATATCTTCGTATTCATCAGAAATTAGACAACTTTCTAGTATTTTAAAAATAGCCTGATTTTTAACATTTAGCTTGTTTAAAACGTTTAGACTTTCTAATCTTAAGCTTGTATCATCAGATTTTTCTATAATTGAAATCAGAAATTCAATAGCTTCAAACTTTGTTATTTCATTCTTAATTATTTTCTGGTAAATACTATTTGGGTTTAAGTTATCTTTCATTTCGAGTTAATTGATAAAATATTCTATATGTTAAAATAATATAACAAAAAATTTTAAGATAATTGTAAATCACTTAATCAATTAAAGCAATTTCCCCTTATTTTTTAAAATTTAAAAGCCTTTATTAGATTGAGAATTAATAATACTAGTTATTTATATAAATTTAAATTAAAATTTCTGATAAAAAATTGATTGCTAAAACTGGTTCAAATCGAGTCTTAAAGTTAAAAAACAATTTATTATCAAGTAAGTACGAACTCTGCGTTGAACGCATGAGGTTTTTCACAGAGATTTATAAAGAATACCCTGACGATCCAGAAGTTATTAAAAGGGCAAAGGCAGTTGCACATACATTAAGAAATATGACTATATTTATCAGAGACGATGAACTACTTGTTGGAAATGAAACAAGTAAAAATTTAGGGGAAAAAATTAATCTCGATCTCCAGAGATACAACAACAGTTTAGAAAAGAGAATTACGTTCAAAAAACTAAGAAGACGGAAAGTGCAACCCTTTTATATCGAGGAACCTGAAATTGACGAATTATTAGATATAATACCGTTCTGGAAAGGAAAATCCTTAATAGGTAGCCGGATTAATAGAAGATTGCGCGAAGAAAAGCTTATCACGGGAGAAGGACAAATCGCGTCTCTAGTACCAAACATTTCCATTCAAATTGGAACTACAGAAGGGCATATATGTGCGGGATACGAAAAACTATTAAAATTAGGATATAAAGGGATCATCGAAGAAGCTGAATTATTTCAATCGCGATTAAATAAAACAGACGAAGATTATCAAGACAAGTTTAATTTTTACGATTCCGTTAAAATATATTACGGAGCGGCAATAGATTTTGCGCAAAGGTTTTCAGATCTCTCATACAATATGATAAAAACTCAAAATAATGATATGCGTAAAAGTGAGCTCAAAATAATTGCAGACATGATGAAAAAGTTCACTAAAGAACCTCCCGATACATTCTACGAAGCTGTTGAATTTATTTGGTTTTCTCAAAATATCGCAAATATAATCTATCAGCGAAGCGTTGTAGCTCTAGGTCGATTAGATCAAATACTATGGCCTTATTACGATAACGATCTTAAAAGCGGGAAAATCAATCGTGATACCGCCTTAGAATTAATAGAAGAATTAAATTTGAAGCTAACGTGGAATGTTACTTTGTTACCGGCAGATTTTACGCTAATAGCTAATGCCCTTGGTCAGAATACACAAACAATTACTATTGCAGGAATGGACACAGATGGAAACGACGCAACAAACGAGCTATCTTTCCTATTTCTTGAAGCTTACAAAAACATAAAGGTTTTTACCACTGACTTATCGGTTAGAATTCATAGCAACACGCCAAAGCATTTCTTCGAAGAAGCTATTAAAGTTTTTAGGTACACATCGGGTATAGCTTTCTATAACGATGAAATCATCGTTCCAGGACTTAAAAAGGCAGGATATTCGCTTGAGGATTCTCGGAATTACGTTTTAATAGGATGTGTAGAGCCCACAGGTCAAGGAAATAATTTTTCGGCAACAGGTCGTATGTTTATGAACTTACCAGGTGTGTTAGAATTAACGCTAAACAACGGATATAACGATTTATCGGGAAAAATAGACGGCTTACAAACTGGTGATCCGGCGGGGTTTTTATCATTCGAGGAACTATACGACGCTTTTACTCGCCAACTTAAACATAACATTGAATTTTCTGTCAAAATAGCAGAAATAGGAGATGTTGAAGCCATGAAATACGCTCAACACCCATTTATCTCCGCTACTTTAGATGGTTGTTTGGAAAATGGAAAAGATCACGTGTGTGGAGGTGCTAAATATAACTTTTCTTCCATAACTGCTTACGGATTCGCTACTTTAGTCGACTCATTGTATAACATAAAGAAAGTTGTTTACGATCAAAAATCAATGTCATTACCCGAACTAATTGAAATTGTAAATTCAGACTTTAAAGATAACGAAGTAACTCGTCAAAAACTAATTAATAATTACGAAAAGTGGGGAAACGATAAAACTGAGATCGATTCCCTTGCTATTGAATTGTGGGACTTATTTACCCAAGAAGTAGCTAAGCATAATTCGATAAGAAAGGGTCAATACAACGCTGGAGCTTATTCAATGGGCATCCATGTGACGGAAGGAATTTTAACGCGCCCAACAACCGATGGCAGAAAAGCGGGTAGACCAATCTCAAATAGCTTATCACCTGTAAACAATGTTGAAAAGAATGGGATTACTGCGATATTAAATTCGATAGCAAAGTTAAATTACGACTACGCTATGAATGGAATAGCCGTTAATGTACGAATCCATCCTCAAAATTTAGAAAGTCAAGAAAATGTAGAAAAGTTTTATCACTTGTTAAAATCTTACTTCGAAAAAGGAGGAATGCAAATTCAACCTAATGTTGTATCAACTGAAACATTAAAAGACGCACAAATCCACCCCGAGAATTATTCGGACCTAATCGTCAAAGTTGGCGGTTATAACGCTACATTTATTGATCTAGGAAAACTCATTCAGAACGACATAATCGATAGATTAGAAAATAAGTTTTAAAATCTAGAAGTCTTAATTTAATGCTCAACATCATGGAAACCGATGTCCTTATTAATCTCATTCTTAAAACTTAATTTTTAAAATATTTTCAAAATTTTTAAATTTAAAGAAATTAAGTGTAAATTATGCCAGATATAAAATTGTTAATAAACGGCAAAAACATTCCATTAAATCCAATTATGACTGAGATTCTAACTAATATTAACTTAGGATTTATTAGTGCGTTAAAAAAAATACCTGAAGATAAAAAAGAAGTTAAAATCGAAATCAAATTATAATTTATTTTTTTTTTAATATTTTCGCACATTAAAAATCATTTTTGGTTCTTTTTGATAATGTTTTATTTGACTTTAATACAAAAATGTTAAAAACTTCTCTTTCTTATTTAATATTCATAAATTTATTTTAATGAAAAGAGTGAATCACTATGCAATCTAAAGTAAATATAGAAAGTGCGTATGAAAATTTACGCGAGCATCTCGATAAATATCCTATTGGATTTCCAACATCCAAAACTGGAGCAGGTATGAGAATTTTGAAGCATTTATTTGAACCCGAAGAAGCAGTAATCGCTACAATGTTAACAGATAAATTTGAACCTTTAGAAAAGATTTACGAGAGATCTAAATTGGACATGAATATTTCCGAATTGAAAGAAAAGTTGGATACAATGGCAAGCAAGGGAGCAATCCATTATAAAATTGTAGATGGAGAAAAACACTGTGCAAACGCCTATCTCGTTATTGGAATGTACGAACATCAAGTAAACAGGCTCACTCCAGAATTCTTAGAGGATATGACTGAATATGCCGAAAATGAATTTGGGATAGAGCTATTTGGAACGAAAATCTCACAATTTAGGACAGTTCCAGTAGAAAAAAGTGTAACAGCAGAACACAGCTTACCAACTTATGAAGAACTTGAAAAGATCGTATACAATTCTTCTGGCCCTTATGTCTTGATAGAGTGTATCTGCCGGAAAGGTCATAAAATGGGAGATGAAACTTGTAAGGTTACTTCACGTAAGGAAACTTGCTTTGGAATGGGAGAGATGGCTGAAATGTATATTAATGAAGGGTGGGGAAGGGAAGTGACTCGCCAAGAAGCCCTCGAAACTTTACGAATGAATCAAGAAGATGGTCTGGTCTTCCAAGCAGAAAATATTATAGATCCAAAATTCATATGTAGTTGCTGTGGATGTTGCTGTGGAATTATAACTAATTTAAAAAAATTTCCAAAGACCGTGGATTTTTTTACGACTAATTACTACGCTCAAATTAATGCAGATCTGTGTGTGGGATGTGGAACGTGCATAGATGCTTGTCAGATCGACGCGATCAAAATGAAAAATGATATTTCCAAGGTCAATAAAAGGAGATGCATTGGATGCGGAAATTGCGTTCCTATTTGC
>DAOUUT010000113.1 GCA_030668025.1 Promethearchaeota archaeon | reverse complement strand
TTGATGATAATATAAGGGGGGTTATAGGAATCTCAGATAAGATGAAGGATCAAGCACCTTATGCTTTAGATAAATTAAGAGAAATGGGAATTGAAATTTACATGATTACGGGGGATAATTTGCAAACCGCATTAAATATTGGAAGACAACTTAAATTCGACGAGGCCCACATTTTAGCAGAGGTTTTACCAAATGATAAAGCTTTAAATGTCCAGAAACTCCAACAATCTGGGGAGAATAGGATTGTAGGGATGGTCGGTGATGGAATAAATGACGCTCCAGCTTTGGCACAAGCAGATGTAGGGATTGCTATAGGTACTGGAACTGATGTCGCTATAGAAACGGCAGATATTGTTCTCATGAGAGGAGATCTTAGAAATGTTGTCTCAGCAATTAACTTATCTAAAAAAACTTACCGTAAAATGATAACGAACTTATTCTGGGCATTTATATATAACCTAATTGGAATACCTATTGCTGCTGGAATTCTTTATTACGGGACTGGATTTTTCTTACCACCCTATTTAGCCGCTGTTTTTATGGCGTCCAGTTCTGTTTCTGTAGTCACTAATGCGCTTCTCTTGAAAAGATATGAACCTAAAACACCTCAACAATTAGAAGAAGAAAAGCTATTAATATCCCAAGAAAAGGTTGTAGATCCTGTATGTGGTATGGAAATTGATCCGAGACGCGCTTTAGAACATGAATATCAAGGAAAAACTTTTCACTTTTGCGGTCCGAACTGTGAAACTCACTTTAAACAAGACCCTGAAAAGTTTAAGAATTACGATAACATGAACCCAAAGTTAATGCAAATGAAAAGCAGCGAAGAAGATTTAGTAATTGATCCTGTTTGCGGAATGAAGGGAAAACCCGAGGATTGGATAGAACACGAACAAGATGGAGAGAAATATTATTTCTGTAACGAATCTTGTTTAGTTAAATTCAAGAAAGACCCTCACAAATATGTAAAATCTGAAAATGAGAAGGAAATTAAAGAAATTAATACTATAAAAGAAGATAATGAGGTTGATAAAAAAATGGGAAAATTAAAATGTGCTGAATGTGGATTGGAGCAAGATTTACCTACACATTGTGGTAAACCTATGCACAAAGAAGGCGAAGAGTTAGTTTGCTGGATGGGAGCATCTTGTGGCGTTCAAAAGATCCCCGAACATCATGGTAAGCCGATGGAAATCGTTGAATAAACCAATCTGAAAAAAAAGGTGAATGTAAAAAATGGAAAACATGGAAATATACAAATGTAGTGGATGTGGAAAAGTAATTGAAACACTTCCTCAGTGTTGTGCCCACGATATGGTTTTTAACGACGAGAAAAGCGAATTCGAGTGTTTTATGGGCGGAGACTGTGGATATGTAAGCCTATCTGAACTAAAATGTGAAGATTGTTGTAAATAATAAAATCCTTATTAATTTTTTTTTCTATTCTATTTTTAAAAATATTCTATATTTTATTTCTTACCTATGTTTTTCTTTAATTTAATCCATATTTCTAGTGCTAAAAATATAATTAAACCAATCCCCGTTATCAGTGCTCCTACGAGAAAAGCTGTTTGATATGCGAATACTTCCCCGAGTCCTTCACCAATTAAAAAATCAATTAAAGGCCCTGAGATAATCGTACAAGACAACCCCCAGGAAAGAAAAAAGGTTGTGTTATACATTCCAAACAATTTTGCTCTGGTTCTTGAAGGTATTAAATCAGAAGCAATAGTATAAGACGATGCAAAAATAATTACTTCAGACATGCCTAATAAAAAATTCCCTATAAATATAAAAGGTAAAGCTGTTGTCAGAGCAGTAACCATCAAAGCGATAATTGCTAATATCACACCCAATATAAGAGTACGAGAATGTCCAAACTTTCTGCTTAAAATACCTGCGATAAATCCAAACATCAATACAGCTACCGAGCGAGCGTTGGCAATATAACTTAGCATTAAGCTATCTACTCCAAACCCGCTTTCTAAAATTAGATATTGACTATAGATGGTTGCAATGGAATTGCGTCCGAAATTAATGAATATTAACGAAATTAGAAAGATTATAAAGATTACTTTAAAACTATCGTTTGTCATTGGTTTATCATTAGAATCTTCCTCTAATTTTTGCTCAAAATGTGTTCCTCCTTCGGGGGTAAGTAACATTGGAATGGTAGATGCAAGCATTACAAGTGAAGCTACAAAAAACAAAGGTCCATCTCGAAATCCAAAACCACCATTATAGAGTATTCCTCCTATAGAAATCCCAATAATGCGACCGAATCCCCCAACACTAGTTAATTGCCCCATAACCTTACTTCTTTCTATAGAAGGATAAATGTCACTAATGAGAGCACTCCAACTAATATTTGACATCGACCAAAACGCTTCGATGCACATTAAACCAAAAATAATTACGTATCCTGCAATAATTAAATTCGAAAATATTGAGTGCATAAACCATACCAATGTAGTACCTATTCCTGCTAGAACCTCACCTAAAATGATGAATGTTCTTCGCTTTTGAAACTTATCGCTTAAAGGCCCCCAAACAAAGTTTTGAAAAATCACGCTCATTAACATTGGAAGTGTAGCGTATAAAGTCGTTTCAGTAACGGATAAACGTAAAAAATCTCTTAAATAAATTGATAAGTAAGTATAAAACAACCCTCTTCTAAACATTGCAAGTAACTGAAAAGAGGATAAACCGATGAATGTTTTTCCCAACAAATATTTTTTGTTTTTGATCGTCATTTTTAAGTAATTTAGTTATAATATTTAGATTGCCAAAATTAAAAACAAAATGTACAAGATCTATTTAGCTTTAGATTCAATACCAAATACTACGATATCCTTTTTAGGAAAAATTTTGATAACTTTTGGCAAATCTTCTCCTAACCTTACTCTTTCTACTCCTGCTATGTATAAAGGGTAATGATTATTCAGAATTGTATATAGTGTGTTCCAAACTTGTTGCTCTTCCGTTTTATTACCAATTTCTTTCCTAAGCTTAGAAAAAATAGCTTTTGTTTTCTTTCTTTTTAAAAATTTCATGAAATTCTTTATTACCTTAATTCTAACTTTTTTGTATTCCTCAGGTCTGAAATTTTCAAGTGAATAACTTAAATCGTCGTCTGCGATTGGGAAAAAGCTAATATTTTTATCTTCTGGTTCTTTTGGATTTTTAATTAATCTTAATTCTAAATCTGATTCGTTAATATTCTCTAAAATTGGATAGAGTTCACCTGGAGAGATACGGGTAACCATTTGAACTTGAGAAGAAATTTCTGATATACTAAAATGGAAATCCGGATACTTTTCTTCGTTTTCAATTCGGTATGTATATTCTTTTTTTAAAAGATCAATAATTAAATTTTTTAAAGAAGTAGGGATTTCTTTTTTAGTAAAAGAAATCATGTTTTCTTTTTGTTTTTGCCCTAAAAGCATCTCATCTTTTTGTTTTTTGCTATAATCTGTGGAAAGAGAAGTTAGAAATTGATCCGTAGCTTGATCATTATTTTTAATAATGCCTAAATTAAGAGGGGTACCCTTCTTCTTAGTCATAGTGGTATAGAGTCTTTCTGACAAATACTTTTTTGCTTTTTTTTGAGCGATTCCTTTTTTGTCGTAACTTTCTGTAACGGAAGTAAAATCTATCATCTTTACCATAGTCCCATTATCATCTTTCTTTTCAGTTAATAGAATGTCCATGTCAATTTTTGCCAAAGTCTCTACTAATGAGTAAATCTTATTTTTTGGAAGTTTTGTTGTTCTTATTAACTCCCGATCTAAAATTTCAAGAGGATATGTTTTACCTCTTCTTATGTATTCGCTTCTTATCAATTGATAGATGATATCTCTGCTTTTTATATCTTTATTAACGGTTTCCTTCTGTAATCTCATAAACATTGATGTTTCTTGTGGTTTTAAATAGTAGAATAACAATGTGCTTCCAAGGAAAATTATCATTATTAAAGAAACAATGTATTTATCAGCCATAAAGAACTGACCAATAAGTGTAATCTCTTGATTTGGAATTTGAGTTTGTAAAGCAAAACGCGTTAGAGTTTGAGCAAAAACACACCCCAAAACTAATAAAATTAACCCGTCTTTTTTAAATATAAACAATTTCCATTCTAAAGAACGCCCCAATTTTTTTATAATTCTATATAAGAAGTACATTGAGAAAGCAAATTCAAAAATAAGAATAATCCATATTGTCGAGCTTGTGTCCCCAACTGTAGCCTTTAGTGCAGTGATAGTGGCTGGGTTTAACACAAGAAACATAGTTAATTGAAATACTTGAAAGAAAAAGATGAATAAAACAATTAAAGAAAAAGTATAGTTGTCAAATAAACCGGCTCTTCTTGTTTCAGCTCGTCGTCTTGTAAAAACATACTCAAAAATGATAAACAATAGCGTTAATATTAAACTGAAATAAATTAAAGGCATGATTAATCGCATTTCTAATTCATAAACACCTACTGCTTCAGCAGGAGCAAACGGTGCAAGAAAATCTAACGATATGAAAACTAATAACCCTCGAAAAAGCAATGATATAAAAACAAGCACTCCTAATATTAAATACGGGGCTATAAAAGCTAAAAATCCACGAAATGCTGAATACTTTGTTATGAGTCTGGCTTCTATTTTTGTAGCAAACTTTCTTGAATTCATAAAAAACCTAGTGCTTAATAGAACAAGCCACACTGTTGATAATCCTAATAAATAGCTTATAAAGTTCATATTTATTGAATTTATAAATAATAAAATCAAATAGATACCAGTTATCATTCCGATATATAAAATTATCTGTTTGATTGCTGTATACTTCTCAAAAATGAAACCTCTAAATTTATCAATACTATATAATAAAGATAATGCAAGGAAAAAAACTATCAATGCATTACAAAAAACAAACGGGTTCCCAAAGGTAAGGATGTTTAGATAAGATCCTGGAAAATTTATCCCAAATAAAAGTAATAACGAATATATCACAAATATCGCATATAATCCAAAGAATTTTCTCTTAAAACAGTAAGATTTTTGAGGTTCCTTTCCCTCCTCAACATATAATTCGCGAATGAAAATTTTTCGCATAATTTCTATAGGTTTCATTTTCAGACTATAGGTCAGATTATTATATAGATTCAAAAAAAAACGATTATTTTTTTAAATGAATTAATGAATTAATATTTTAATTTTTTAAATGAATTAATGAATTAATTTTATGTAAAATAAAACAAACCAAATTGCATATCACATATGAAAAATTCTTATATAGGATGAATTCTTCTTTTTTATGTATATGGATCAACCAAACAAAGAAGCTTTAATAAAGCTTGTTAAACAAGCTATTGAAATGTTGTGTGAAAAAAACATTTCCAGTGTAGTTATTCTATCTTCTTATAAAGTAAATTCCATTTTAAAAGATAATTTTGCAATAGATATTAAAGTAGATAGGATTGGGCGAGTGCTAAGCAATGTTGCGAAAAGGAATCAGTTAAAAAAATTATCCACACGAATTCCTAAATATAAATTACAAGTCTCAAAAGTTTCCAGCCTTAAGTACTTTTAGTAGCATATTTAGGAAGAAGAAGGAAAATTTTTTAATTTTATTTTTTAATATTACGGAAATCTGGAATTATCTTCTGTAATCTCTCAATAAAGGTTTCAAATTCGTCAAAATTGTCTTTGAATGGCTCGAGTTCCGAGATTAATTTATCGTAGTTAGTAGATAGATTTGTTTCGAAAGGGTGGTTTATCGCACTTATCCCTTTCAACATATCAATTGAGAGATTTTGGATTTGGTCCGTCAAACTTGAAATCTCTTTAGTTGAATTTTCAATTCTTTCTTTTATCTTCGCATCTATCATCGAAATCTCGTATAATTTATTAATAGTGTCATTTAGATCTTTTTTAATCGATTTAGTTATATAATCGATACTCTGCTCTAAGTGTTTGTTTATTTCTTTCGTTAAGATTTCTTTAATTTCGTTTGTATTAGCTTTCAAATCTTCTTGTCCTGAAAGGCGCTTATTTATGTATCCTTTTACTTTTTCTTTATATTCGCTAATTCTTTCTTTAAATTTCGTTTCTATCCATTTTTCTACTCTTTCAAAGCCACTATTTATTGTTAAATTCATATAGGCTAGCGAATCACTAATTTTATTTAGACCTTTTAACGCACCATCGTTAAAGTCAGACGACCAAGTTTCTAACTCAGATTTGTAATCATTTATAACTAAGTTTGAAAGATTTTGTAATCCTTTTTTAAAACCATCTACAACTGGATTAATATCTTGGTATTCTAAATCGATTTCTATTTCCAATTGTTCAGCGGACATCGGAATTTCTTGAAGGTCGCGCGGAACTTGTTCTCTTAATTCCATTCTTTCCTTAATTATTATAGGATTTTTTGTTTGTCCATATTCAACGAATTTTTGAACCCATTGGTAAAAATCTAAAGAGTTTGGTTTCTCTATTTCGTATTTAACCTTTATATAATCGCTCTTCTCTCCTTTTAAGAGATCTTTTAATCGGAATATTTCTAAACCAAAATTATCTGATTTTTTCATTTTGGAATGGTCGAAAACGATTCCAAATCCATATTGGAAATTTTTGTTCTGAATATAGAGGTGATTTTTTTTATCAACATCAGAAAAGAAAAGCGTTTCAGATTCAGGATGAGAGTGATACCATCCTACTACTGAAAGATTCTCGTTTGAAGCTTCTTTTTGGATTTGGATAAGTGAATTGTGAATCTTTTCCGAAAAACCTAAATCTACCACATCTCCATGCGTGATTGGAATAATCTTTGTTATGGTAATGTCGTTGTTATTAAGATTCTTTTTTCCAATGCAAAATCCAAGAACCTGCTCGTCATATTCTAGTACGACATTAGCAAATCTTAATACATGGGTAAACATGTCCTTAAACGGGACCATTTTAATGAAAACTTTACCTTCCTCGCTAATTTCTCGATTGTTATCTGTCATCTTTATTTGTTACCTCCTTGTTCTAGCTTCTTAATTTTTAATAATAGTTCTTTTTTTTCAGATTCTAAATTATCAATTTTATCTAAAATAGGAGCTTTTGTGCCCTCCAAAATCAAAACAGCGGCTTTTAAATTCGTTAAGAATTTTTGCGACTGTATATTAAGGTTGTTAAGGTTATTTAACATTAAGTTGTGCTTCTTTGAGGTCATATCGTAAGTTTCTTTTTGCATTGCTTTTATCTTATCAAGAGTAGCATTTTTTATTGATTTGGTTTGTTCAGATAAGGAATTTAATGAATTTTCTAATTTTTCTAAATTATCAAGATTAACAGACACGCTACCATTATAATCTATCAATTTTTTCTGGCAATCATTAAAATCTCTGGAGAAATCATTTATTAATTCTTCGAACTTTTCTTTAAATAGCGTATTAACTTTTTCTTTAACAATAACATTTATCTCCTTTAGTAACTCTATATTTTCTTCTTGGTATTCGTCAATTTGATCAAGGAAATCGTCAACATACCCTTCTGCTTTGAATAACTCTGAATTTAAATCGTCTTTGTATTTTCTTTGTATTTTTTCAATTCCTGTGTTTATTATCTCTTTTAAAAGAGTTAAATCTTTTCTAATTTTTATATTATTACCTTCTATATTCGCTGAAATATTTACGCTAAGAGAATTAAGGAAATTAATTAAAGGAGTTAACGATAAATCCAAAAAATTACCGAGTCCAACTTGGAAAGAATCAATTATTTTACGCTGATTTATCTCCGGCCGTTTAAACTGTAAATGACTAAGCTCAGGAACTTTTATATCTCCAAATATATCCACTGTTTCATTTTCCTCGGTTATGGGTGGTTCTCTGGAGTGTACACTATTAATTAATTCTATAATTTTAAAGTAATATTCAAAATTATCTGGTGTCTCAACTATTGTCTTAACTTGGTGAACTTTTGAATCGTGAATGTTTGATGGATTAGTCAATCGAATTGCTCTAAATCCTGGATCGTCGGGTTTATCTAAATAAGCATGATCAAAAACTAGCGCGATGCCACTAGGGTTCAATTCGTTTTGCCAACCAAACTGGTTTTTAACATCTGTAGGTGAAAAGAAAATCTTGTGCTGAAACAAATTTGGATGGCTATGATACCAACCTGTGACGAAGTATCCTTTATCGTAGTACATAGAATTCGCTTTTTCAAAAAATATATAATCGTTAATCGAGAATTCTACTTCTACACTGCTCCCGTGAGAAATCGGTACGACATCCTCAATTATAACATCTTTAAACTTTTTATCTTCGCCATCTTTTAAATGTCCAATCATTACTCCCATAACTTCTATGCATTGAGAATTATTTCTAGCCCTATTTCCAAAACGAAAGACGTGCAGAATCATTTTGTAATACGCGAGAGGTTTAATTGTAACTACGCTCAAATCAACAAACTTCCCCATTAATCTATCAACTTATTTTATTTAGTTTAGGTATAGTTTATTCTTAAAATGTTTTTAAAATATTTTAATTTAACTCTCGAAATAATTGAAATAAAAGTGAAAGAAGAAAAAGTGTTACAACCTATTCATATCATATCCTTCTTTATAGCATTTTTTGCATAAAAATTCCGCGTTACATTTTTTTTTTTAATTGGATTTTAAGAATTTATAGGACATTTCATATTTTACTTAAAAATTGACAATATAAATTTTAAAATTTTGATATAAAAAATTAGTAAATTGGAACCCTCTATTTATTTATATAATGTATTTTTAATTTCCGTTTAATAAATACATATATAAGAACGATTAATTAGTTCATATAGTGAATATAATATAAATAAAATAACATTGAGTAAATAATTTATAATGGCAAAAAAATCGCATGGTGTAGAAATTAAAGTTCCTTTTGTTAAGTATCATTGGTATAAAGAGATTAATAAAGCAGAAACCAATATTGAATTCATTCAAAACCAAATTGATTCCTTTAAAATGCTTGTGGATAATCAGAATAATATTAATGTAAGTGATTTTAAGGATGAGATTAGAGCATTCATTTCTATTATTCCCGCACAAGGACATTTAGTTAAGTTAAGTGAAAAATATCAAAAAAAGTTCTTTGTAATAACTGCATATATGAAAATACAATATGGTCATAGTGTTAGTATGATTCAATTTTGAATCTAAAGCTATAATTATTACGTTGACGATGAAGAAAAAAAAAACGATTACGTTATGGGACCCCCAATTAAGGAAGATTAGAAATAATTTAAGGTCGGTTTTAATATCTTTCGCTGTGGACAAGAGAAGTGAGATATCCTCACTTTATCAGCGGGAAAAATATAAGATATCCAGGAAATTAAATCGTTCTATTTGCATGTGTCCTTCGTGTAGTAGAAGTAATCAAAACATGACGTTTAATCCGGGGCTTAAAGAATGGTATTGTACCGAATGCTACAAGCTGATCCAAGACGACTACAAACAACGTAAAATTTTACGGGATAAAGGCGAGGACTACGGGGATTTTCGCGAAGAGTATTACAAAACGTTTATTTAATTTTTAAATATAGATATGCAAAATATTTTTGTTATATTAATACTTTAAACCATTTTAATTTTAAACACTTAATATAAAATATAGAATATAATTTTATATCTTTTTTATTGATATTTGAAAATTTAAAAAATTAAGTACATGTATTTCAAAAAATATAGTAGTAAAATGTAAATTAAGAAGGAGTTAAAATAAGTAAATATATAATGAGATTAAATTTTCTAAGGCGGTAAAGGTTTTCCACAATAGGGACAAAATTTCCAATCCAAGTCTTTACCACATGAGGGACAAAATTTCGAAGGTCCTGTTTCTTGAGCTTTTGGAATCGAAGGCAACTCTCTTGTAGTCCTCATTGTAGACGGAGCAGTGCCACCCGTTTGCGCCCCTTTTTCTTCCTTTATTATCTTCATTCTCTCTTGGAAAGCTTGGCGCTTTTCGTCTTCTAGTTCTTGGTTCGACTTCATACCCTCTTCTTTAACCCACCCTGTTACTTTAGATCTTTTCAATTCGCTTTCAGGGACTTTTTCTAACTCTACTTTTTTAATTTCCGAAATTGGGGCAACCATTTTTTTTTGTTCTTTTTTCTCAATAGCTTGCTTTACCAATGCTTGGGTGGTTTTCATGACTTGATGAGGATTTATATTTGGGATTGCTACCGTTCGCAACACCCAGCCGACTATAAGATTTTGGTTAGGAATACCAGATTCACTTATATCGTCATCCCTAAAAACATATGAGTCAATAACAGACTTTCCTTTTAGCAAACGAGTTGCAAACTTGCCGTTTATATGCCCTAATTGGACTCTATACGACGTCCCTGGGATCCCCAGCTGACTCGACAACGGTTCAAATCCTTTTTCTGCCATTTTAATCAACTATCCTTTACTATACGATTTTAATTAGTTGGAATTGGTGTTAATTTAATAAAAAGTAATAATATAATCATAAATTTTGAATTTAAATAATTTTATATTCTTCTCAAAAATAATTAGTATTTGTGAAGGTTAGATTTTTTTATAATAAAAAAATTTCTTCAAAAAAAAAACACATAAATACGTGTAATAGTATAAAATTATCAAAAAATAATATATTTATAAAATAGATTATGACAGTATTAATCCCTAAAGATGTTTATTTAACTATAGTGGCTGCTTGCGTGAGACAAGCTAATACACGCATTAATAGAGACGATTGGCTTGAAGTTTCAGGTATTTTTATAGGAAGAAACGAAGGAAAGGATGTCCATATTACAAAAGCTTATCCTATAATGCATCAAGAATTAGACAAAGACGCTGTTATCGATCAATATAAATGGAGCGACGAA